>NZ_JBHVEG010000025.1:0-55397 GCF_042802395.1 Promicromonospora sp. NPDC057488 | reverse complement strand
TCACCCGGGTGACCTGAGCGTCTGACACAGGCGGGGCCTCCCGGCGCGGTCCCGGTCCGGGTGCGCCCGCGCCGTCGGTCGCGGGGTAGCGTTGGACCACCCCCAGATCACGACCGAGAGGACGCCTCCCGTGGCAACTGCACCACCCGAAGACCAGCGCAGGCTGCTGGAGGTCCAGGCGCTCGACACCCGCGCGCAGCAGCTCGCCCACCAGCGCAAGAGCCTGCCGGCGCTCACGCAGCTGACCGAGCTCGACGGCCGCATCGCCGACCTGCGCGCCTCGCTCGTCGAGTCGCGCACCCGGGTGGCAGACCTGAAGCGTGAGCTCACCAAGGCCGAGGGCGACGTCGAGCAGGTGCGCAACCGCGCCGCGCGCGACCAGCAGCGGCTCGACACCGGCAGCGTGAGCGCCAAGGACGCCGTCGCCCTGACCGACGAGCTCCGCTCCCTCGCCGCGCGCCAGGCCGCGCTCGAAGAGGTCGAGCTCGACGTCATGGAGCGCCTCGACGCGCACGAGGACGCGCTGGCCAAGGTCGAGTCCGCGAACGACGAGCTCGTCGCGGAGAAGACCAAGGTCGAGGGGGAGCGCGACAAGGGCTGGGCCGACCTCGACGCGCAGGGCGCGGCGCTCGCGGCCAGCCGCGTCACCGCGGTGGAGGGCCTCGACGCGGACCTGGTCGCCCTCTACGAGAAGCTCCGCGCGCAGCTCGGCGGCACGGGCGCCGCGGTGCTGAACGGCAACCGCTGCGACGGCTGCCGCATGGACCTGCCGCCCGTCGACCTGGCGAAGATCCGCAGCGCCGCGCCCGACGCCGTGGTGCGCTGCGAGGAGTGCGGCCGCATCCTGGTGCGCGTCGCCTCCCCGACGGGCGCTGCCGCCGGATGAGCTCCGCGGGAGCATCCCCGCGCCTGGACGAGGCCCTGCCGCTCACCGTCGTCCTCGTGCGGCACGGCGTGACCCCGCTGACCGAGGCCGGCGTCGGCTCCGGGTCGGACGTCCCGGGCCCGGCGCTGAGCCCCCGCGGCCGGATCCAGGCGGCCCAGGCCGCAGACGCCGTGTTCCGCGTCGGGCGCGAGCCCAGGGCGGGCGCGGCGTCGTCGGGCGGGATGCGCGGCGGCGGCCTCTGGCCGGACCTGCCCCGCCCGACGGCGCTCGTCGCGTCCCCGGCGGTGCGCGCCCAGGAGACGGCAGCCGCCGTCGGACGACGCCTCGGGCTGCACGTCAGCACGGACGACCGGTTCGCCGAGTTCCGGTTCGGGCAGTGGGAGGGGCGCACCGTCCCGGAGATCGAGCAGGAGTGGCCCGGTGCGATGACGCTGTGGCGTTCGACCGGCACGTTCGCGCCGCCGGACGGCGAGTCGTACGCGCAGCTCGGCGCCCGCGTGTGGGACGGGCTGGTCGAGCTGCTGGCCGGCGGCGTGGACCGCACCGTCGTCGTGGTGGGGCACGCCGGGCAGATCCGCACCGCCGTCGGGCAGGCGCTGGGGGCGCCCGCCTCGACCTGGTCCCGGCTGCGCATCCCGCCGGCGTCGCTGTCGGTGCTGCGCCTCTGGGCGGACGGCAGCACCGAGGTGACCGCCGTCGGCGTCCCTACCGACGGCTGAGTGGCCGCCGGCTAAGTGACCAACGGCTGAGCTACCGACGGTTGAGTTACCGCCGACTGAGCTACCGCCGGCTGAGCGCGCCCCGCGCGAAGGCCGGCGCGAGCGGCACCAGGGCCAGCACGAGGACGGCGGGCAGGGCGAACCCGAGCCGCAGGTTGTCGGCGCCGACGAAGCCCGTGAGCACCGCGCCGAGCAGCGCGCCCACGTAGTTGAACTGGTTGAAGCGCGCGATGACGGCGTCGGTGCGGGCGCGGTCGGGCTCGGCCGGCGTCGTGCTGTCTGCCCCGGTGCCCTCTGCCCTGGTGCCCTCTGCTGCGGTGCCCTCCGCCGTCGGCCCCGCGGCGATGCGGCCCGCGGCCGAGAAGCTGAGCGGAGCGACCAGGGCGACCGCTGCGCCGAGCACCGTGAACCCGGCCACCGCGACCTGCCAGGTCGGCGCCAGGGCCACCAGCGCGAGGGCCCCGCTGGCGACGACCGCCCCGATCCGGAGCAGCGGCGTCACACCGAAGCGGGTCACGAGCGCCCCGCCGGCCAGCCGCACCACGATCGACGTCACGAGGTAGGGGAAGGTCGCGAGGGCAACGAGGTTGCCGGGTGCGTCGAACGACCGTGCCAGGTAGACGGGTCCCCAGGTCGAGGCCGTGGTGTCGACCATGTAGAACACGACCAGCCCGGCGCCCACGAGCCAGATCGGCTTCCACGGGATCGGCGCGGGAACGGGTGCGGCGTCCGACGGCGCGGCGTGGTTCGGCGTCTCGCTCGCGCCCCCGGGCGTCAGGCCAGGAGCGACGTCCACGCCCGGCACGACGTCGGTCCGGGCCGCGGCTCGCGGGACGAACCGCGCGAACGCGACCGCCAGCGGCACGACGGCGACGAACGCGCCGACCTCGGGGGAGAGGTGCCCCGTGGCCAGGGCGATGGCGGCGGCGATGATGCCGCCGGTGGTCCAGTACCCGTGCGACGACGGGAGGATGGGGCGGCCGTACCGGTGCTCCAGGTCGACGGCCTGCATGTTGGAGGTCGCGTCGACCAGGCCGAGCGCGACGCCGTAGAGCGCGACCCCGCCGACGAAAAAGCCGACCGCGGGGGCCAGCGTGATCGCCGGGACCGCGACGACCATGAGCGCGAGCCCGAGCCGGAGCATCGGCGCGCTGCCGACCCGGTGCGCGGCGCGCTCGGCGACCAGCGACCCGACGCCGGCGAGCAGCACCATCATGAGCAGCAGGAGCGACAGCGCCACCTCGTCCATGCCCCACTGCTCCAGGAACCGTGGCAGCCGGGTGGTGAGGCTGATGAAGACGAAGCCCTGCGCGAAGAACGCCGCGGCCACTGCGATTCGGGCGCCCGTCAGGCTGCTGATCCTCATGACCGCACATCCAACCGGTCGGTTGGCTCTGGCGCCAGGGTTCTGGCCCAGCTCATCCCTTTCGAGGCGCGACTTTTCTTCGCTTTCACCCGCCCGAAAGCGAAGAAACTTAGGCCTCGAAGGAGAGTCCCGAGGGCGAGCGTCGAACAGACGGGCTCGAGGGGAGCCTCGAACAGGCCGGCCGCCCAGCCGCCGCCCTACGCCAGGACGAGCTCCAGCGTCCGTGGCCCGCGGGGCTTCCCGTCGAGCAGGTTCGCCTCGATCAGCGTCTGGTCCTTGCCGGAGCCGATCTCGGTGAGCACCACCGACCCGACCAGCTCCTGGGCGGCCTTGAGCACGTCCTCGCTGGTCCGGGCCTCGGACTCGCGCCGCAGCAGGTGTCCGGCGAGCACACCCCGCGTGTGCTTGGCGTTGTGCGAGACCACGCTCCGCTTCCCGTCCGTCTCGCGCAGCACGCGCACCTCCACCCACTCGGCGGCCGCCGACCCGTCGGCGCCCACTCCGACGGTGCGCGGCTTCCACGCCGCGACATAGGTTGCGGACCGGCAGTCGACGACGACGTCGCCCGCGGCCCGCGCGTCCAGCACCTCGGTCAGGGCGGGCTTCCAGAACGTGGCGAGCCGGCCGGCGTCGGGCAGGCCGACGCCCATGCCGAGCCGGTAGGCGGGGATGCGGTCGCCGGGCGCGACCACGCCCCACAGCCCCGAGAAGGTGAGGACGCTCTCCTGGGCGCGTCGCGCGGCGGCGTCGGGCAGGCCGGCGAGGCCGGCCGCCGCGTACAGGACGCCGGTGTAGACCTGGGCGGCAGGCGCCGCGGGGGCCTCGTGCAGCGCGGTGTTGCGCGCCACCTCCTCGGCGAGCCCGTCGCTGACCCCGAGGGCCGCCGTCGCACCGGGCTGCGCGCTGACCTGCGCCAGCTCGGCCAGTACCTGCCGGCGTCGGGCCGTGAGCTCCGGGTGGGCGAGGGCGGTCAGGTCGAGGGGAGCGGCGCCGTCGGGCGCGGGTGTCTTGCCCTCGGAGGGCGGAAGGAGCAGGAGCACCCGCTCAGCCTAGGTCGCGGACCCAGGTGTGCGCGCATGAGGCCGGTCACGCTGCCCGCGGCCGGTGACCGTGGAACGCGCAGCCGGCGAACGTAGGGTTCGTCGCGTTCTGGCCGCTCAGACGGCGACGAACCCTACGTTCGGCTCGCCGGTCGATGGGGGATGAGGCGGTTAGCGGCCTCAGCGGGAGTGTCGGTCCCTGAACTGTGTTGCACTCGGTAGGCGTTGTCGACACACAGCGACACTGCTCCGGCACGTCAGCGTTCCGGGGCCGCCCCCTAGGGTGGCGCGCATGGCGTAGATCAAGGTGTACGGGAACCGGTCGGTGTGGGGCGGGCGGCGCGCGGAGGTCTCCGACGCGCTCCACCAGGCGCTCGTGCGGACCTGGCAGCTCCCGCCGGAGAAGCGGTTCCACCGCTTCCTCCTGCTGGACGACGGCGACCTGCTCGCCCCGCGCTCCGACGCCTACCTGGTCGTCGAGATCGTCTGCTTCACCGGCCGCAGCCGCGAGGCGAAGCGCGCGCTGATCGCCGCGCTGTACGACGACGTCGCGCCGCAACTCGGTCTGTCCGCGGACGACCTGGAGGTGGTGATCCTGGAGAGCCCGCGCGAGAACTGGGGGATCCGCGGGATGCCGGGGGACGAGCTGGCACTGAGCTATCGCGTGGACGTCTGACGGCTCTGTGCAACCGGCCGCCGTGGCGAGCGGAGTGGAGGGTTGACGGTACTCTTCTACCTGCGGACGAGTCGGTCGGGCGGTCGCGTCGGGCACCCTCGGGTGCCCGCCGAGGAACGTCCGGGCTCCACAGGGCAAGGTGGTGGTTAACAGCCACCCGGGGTGACCCGCGGGACAGTGCCACAGAAAACAGACCGCCCTCGGTCCTCGGACCGGGGGTAAGGGTGAAACGGTGGTGTAAGAGACCACCAGCGCCACCGGTGACGGCGGCGGCTAGGTAAACCCCACCTGGAGCAAGGTCAGACAGACTGTGTTTGAGGGCTGCTCGCCCGATTCTCTTACGAGAAGCACAGTCGGGTAGACCGCTCGAGCCCTGCGGCAACGTAGGGCCTAGATGGATGACCGTCGCCCGCGCGGGGGTAACCGCGCGCGGGAACAGAACCCGGCGTACAGACCGGCTCGTCCGCTTTTAAGGCCCTGACCTGCATCGGAGCATCAGTCGGAGGCTTCCAGGGGCGAGATCACGTTCGCAGTTGCGCCATGGTCGCCTGGCCTGAAGGCCGTGGTGATACCAGTAGGTTTCCAGGGTCTCACTCGCGTCCTTGTGGCCAGTCGTGCCTGAACCGGTCCAGTACCGCGCTCGGGCCGACCGGAATGCTGACGATCGTCTCGGGCGCGCTTCCCGGGGCCAGCATTGTCGCTGGCCCCGCCGGCCTTTCGTCGACGAGGAGTCGCTACCTCGCGTCGGCAAGGGTGATCCGGCGCCGCAGGGCCTGGGCTAGTGGTGCTTCCCACACGTCGGCGCCCTCCGTCGGATCGGGACCGTCGTGCGGAAGCCGGGCCATCGTCTGCTTGGTGACGCGGATAGCCTCCCGGTCGCGCCGGGCGATGCGTCGGGCCAGGCGCTTGGCCTCGGCCCACACGTTCTCGGTCGGGACGACGGATTGCACGAGCCCGCCCTCCAGCGCCTCCTGGGCGTTGATGGCATCGCCGAGCAGCAGCATCGCGCGGGTCCGGCCGGAACCGATCTCGGCGACCAGGCGGTCCAGCACCTCGCTCGGACCCACCGGGATGCTGACGACCGTCTCGGGCGCGCGGAACCGTGCGTCCTCGGCGGCCACGCGCAGGTCGCTCGCGACCGCCAGCCCGAGCCCTGTTCCGGCGACGTTGCCGTGCAGCGCCGCGACTGTCACCGCCGGGCAGGTGCGCCAGGCGCGCAGCACCTCGTCGCTGAGCTCGACGAGGTTCCGGTAGCCGTCGGGGTCGTTGGTGGCGAGCTGGCCGAGCTCGTCCAGGTCGCCGCCTATGCAGAAGTGGCGCCCTTCGGCGCGCAGCACGACGGCGGCGACGTCGTCGGGCAGCGTCGTGAGCACGTCGCCCAGGGCGGTCAGCGTCGCTCGGTCGAGCCGGTTGTCGCCGTTGGGTCGCGTGAGGGTCACCACCAGCACGGCGTCCTCGCGGTTGACCACGACGGGTCCGGTGGCGGACGCGCTCTCACCAGCGGCCACCGCCGCACCAGCACGCGCGGTCGCGGCTGGACGGGGTCGCCGCCGTACCGGTACCGAACGTGTTCCGCGGAAGGCGAGGGTCTCGTCGTAGCCCACTGGCCCGGCGAACTCGAGATCGAACCGCTGCAGCACCTCGGGGAACAGTGTCGTCGCTTCCAGACGGGCCAGCGGCGCGCCTAGGCAGTAGTGCATGCCCACGCCGAAGGCGAGGTTGCGGCGGGGTGGGCGCGAGAGGTTCAGGTCGTGCGGCGAGTCGTAGGCGTCGGGGTCGTGGTTGGCCGCGGCGACCACTGCGTGCACGATCTGCCCGGCTGTCACCGGGATGCCGCCCGGCAGCTCCGTGTCCTGCGCCGCGTACCGGGTCATGAGCTGTACGGGCGATACGAAGCGAACCAGCTCCTCGACGGCGCCGTGCACGGCTTCCGGGTGCTCGAGCATCCACGTGGCCTGGTCGGGCCGGCGCAGGAGCTGCACCACGCCGTCGGACAGCAGGGACGTCGTCGTCTCGAGGCCCGCCTCGATCATGACGTTGAGCTGGGAGCCGGCCACCGCGCGCACCGCGGGGTCGGTCTCTGTGTCGAGCCACATTCCCAGCGGGGAGTCCTCCGGGAGCCGGGGTCTGGGCTGGGCGACGAGCTGTTCCCAGTACGCGTTCCACAGCTTGCCCGCGCGGTCGGCCTGCGCCATCCGCGCCTTGCTCGGCGCGAGGTCGTGCACGTTCGAGAGCTTGCGGCTCATCTCGCACAGCAGCGGGATGTCCTCGCGCGGCAGCCCGAGAACGATGCAGAGCACCGCCATGGGCAGCCGGTCGCCGACCAGGGCCCCGAAGTCCGCCTCGCCGTCGGCGCGCAGCACCGCATCGAACCGGTCGAGGTACTCGTGGACGGTCTGGACGATCTGCGGTGTGAGGTCAGCGACCGACTGCGGCGAGACGAACGAGCCAAGGCTGCGGCGCAGCCCGGCGTGCCCGGGCGGGTTGGTGCCGAGCGCGGAGTCGTGCAGGAACTTCAGGCCCGGGTGCCGCACCCACGTCGGCTGGCGCGCGGTGCGCCAGGCGGCGTCCACGGTGCGCCAGCCGGATCCGCTGAGCACCTCGTGGCTCGCGCCGTGCGAGGTGACCATCCAGGCTCCCCACGGCATGCGTACCGCCGGGCCCATGGCCCGCAGCTCGTCGTAGACGGCGTGGGGGTCGGCGCGCCCTTCGGGCGCGCTCAGGTGCCGGATCAGCTTGGTCACGCGGCGGCGGGACTCGCGGTCCGAACTGGCTGCGACGGCGTCTGTCGTCTTCCGGGATCTACCGCTGTGGTCAGGCACTGGGGGCTCCTTCTTCAGCCAAGACACCATCTCGTCTGCCGACGGACAACGTTAAACATAACGTACATACCGGGCAGAAAGCTGGGCCCTTGCGGGTCGCCGTGTGACCATTGCGTAAAAGAGTGACTATGAGGCAGTCATGTGACGGTGTGGGTAGTCTTGTGCGCCGTTGGCGCAACCTGGCAGCCTCGGCAACCGCCCGCCACGCCGACCCCGGTGTCGAAGACCCCCTGTCGGTTCGTCACGAACGACACCGTCATTGCCGGGTCGGTCGGCGGAGAGGCGCGACGCCTCGGGGAGGCTGCGGTGGACGAGGTCGAGTCCTGGGTGCGCACCGGGACGTCCCGTACGCCGGTGCACCCGGAGACCCGACGGCGAACCCCGCGCGGGCATGGCGCACGAAGACCTGCGTGAACGGCAAGGCGCACCTCGATGCCGTCTGACGCTCCAGGGGCAGGTCAGACGCGGGCAGGCGTGCGGGCCGCCTGGCGCTCGGGAGTGAACGTCACCGGTAGCGTGGACGGGTAGCGCGACCACGGCGATGGCGCCCACTTCACCACCGGGTCGGTGAGCCTCAGGTCGAGCCGCTCCATGAGGCTCTCCACCGCGATCTTGACCACGAGCCGCCCGGGGCGCTTGGCGGGGCACGCGTGCGGCCCGACGCCGAAGGACAGGTGCGACCGGTTGCCCGCCTCGAAGAGGTCGTCGCTGGTGCGTACCCGCGGGTCGTTGTTCGCGGCGGCCACGCCCATCACTATCGCGTCACCGGCGCGGATCTGGGCGGTGCCGAGGGTGCAGTCGGTCACGGCGTACCGGGCGGGCAGGTTCGCCACGGGCGGCTCGCTCCACAGCGTCTCGTCCATCGCGTCGTCCAGGCCGCGGCGCACGCCCGTGACGCGACCCGTGTACCGCGGGTCGGTGAGCATCCGGCGAAGTGTGGCCGCGATCCAGGTCACGAGCATCTCGTTGGCCGCGCAGATCGCGATCACCATGGAGTGCACGATCTCGGTGTCGTCCTCGAAACTCGGGTGCTTGATGAAGCTGGAGGTCAGGTTCGGGCCTGGCTCCGCCCGGGTCGCGATGACGTGGTCCAGCACGATCTGGTCCATCCGGACCAGGGCTGACACGGGATCGCCGCCGTGCCCGAAGATCTCGCTCGCGCAGCGCAACAGGTCGACCCCCTGCCGCTCGTCGAACCCGAACATGGCCGACACCGCCAGGAACGACACCGCCGCCGCATACTCGCCCATCAGGTCCGCACTGCCCTTGGCGGCGAACGAGTCGATGAGCCGGGCGCAGACGACGCGCACGAGCGCTGCCGTCCGGACCTCGTCCATGTCGGCGAACGCCTCGTCCACCGGGAGCCGCAGCCGCCGGTGCTCCGCGCCGTCCGCGAAGTACAGGTTCCGCCGTCCGGTCGGGGACAGGATGGCGTGCAGGGTCGACTGCGGTGGTAGCTGCTCTCTCCAGTGCCGTGGGTTCCGGGCGAAGACGCTCTCGGTGCGCATCACCTCCATGACCTCGGCGTGCCCCAGCACGAGCCAGCCCGGTACGCCTGGCTCCAGGTCCACGGGGGCCACGGGGCCCCACTTCTCCTGCAGTTTGCGCAGCTCCGCAGTCATGTCCTCTGCACCGGTCAGGTCCACCAGCGCGACCCGGCCCCCGCTCGGCTGCGGTTCCAGGTCAGGCATGCCTCTCCACCCGTCGACATCCATCCAAATTATCCATCGAAATATGGGGCGACCTGCGTAGACGCCCGATGAGGCGTTTCTATCACGGGCAGCAGAGAACACGAAACACGCTGCTTTCTTCCCCACGGCGGCCAGGTCCGGGTCCGCTCCGGTAGAACGATCGCTATGAGCTCGGTGGCGAACGTCATGATCTCGGTCGATGTGGACGACACCGAGAACGCGGAGGCGCCGAGCGAGTGACTGCGGACGGAGGCTCCCCTCCGGTCGAGTCCTGCCTATGCCTTGAGTCGATCCGCTTCGGCCAGCAGCAGCTCGCCGAACGGCTGAAAGCCGATACTGCAGGCGTAGACGCCGCTGAAGACACGGTGGATGGTGCCCCACTCCCAGATGGCGGTGGCATCTACGCCCGTGCGAGATGCCAGTCGCTCGGTCCGCGCCCGGAGGTCGTCGCCGAGGTCCGGGTTGCAGCGCACGATGGTGCCGAGATCGCACGCCGGTTCGGCCCGCAGCCCGGCTGGATCGATGAGCTTGTAGCTGCCGTCGCTCGCCTGCAGGGCGTTCAGCTCGTGGATGTCGCCGTGGACCAGAACCGCGGATCGGTCGTCGTGGGCAAGGCGGCGACGGTTCATGCACTCCAGCGCGTACGCCACGGTGGCCGGCGAACACGGACGCCCCGCCTGCTCCCAGAGTCCTGGTAGCCGGTGGGCGTACTGCTCAGCCAGGTTCGCACCGGTCGGAAGATCGATGTCGGGGCCGAGCGGACGCCACAGGCGGACCGCCACATCGCACAGCAAGCTGTGGCGGCTGACCGGGTCGGCCACGATGTCGTACATCGGAGCCCCGAGGCGCTCCAGCAGAAGGGCTTGCCGATCCGTGTCTTCGCCCAACAGCCTGGCGCATCCCTCGCCGTCCGCCAGGCGCAGCAGCGTGGCCTCCGGTCCGATGTCCCGACCCGGCACGCCGATCTTGAGGACCGCCGGAGTCCCGTCGACCTGCGTCGCCTCGACGACCAGGGCGACGTGACCGCCCGCGAGGCTGGACCCGATCGTCAGCGACCACTCCTCGGCCAGCGAGTCGACCATGCCCGGGAGCTCGTCCAGCCAGGACTCGTTCCCGCCGGCCATGACCGTGTTGCGGACCTGCTCGGGAACGTCGAGGATCACACCGCCAGGCTAGACCGTGCCGTCCCCCATGAGCCTCTGCAGGGCGTGTCGGTGGCTACTGGCAAGATGCCAGGCGTGCCAGTTCCTGACCTGATCCCGATCGCCCACGAGCCCGACTACCGGACTGCCACGATCGGCCGGTACGACGACGGGCAGTTCTTCGCGTCCCTCACCTATGCCTTCCGCGACGGGTACAACGCGACCTGGGGCGACTGGCTGGATCACAAGCTCGCCTTCGCTGCGCTGCACCGGTTCGACCACGACGGGCACCATGTCGGGTCCGAGTTCCTCACCGGCGGCACCGTCCGCGAGGAGCGGGACGGCGTCACCGTCGCACCAGGGCTGGAGGAGTGGCTTGCCGAGCGGCTCGACGCCCTTCCAGGGCGCGAGTTCGGCAGCATCGCGATCCGTCCGTTTCAGACCACGTACGACGGGGTCCTGTTCGGTCTGGTCCTCGAGCGGCACGGCGAGGGCGCGGGCGCTGACGACTGGGCCGAGCTCTACCCGGATGGGCTGGGCTTTTATGAGCCCTGGGACGGTATCTACGACACCTGAGCCTGCCAGGAGCGCTGACCCGTCGACGGGATGTCGACACGACGTCGATCAGGTGTCGACGCGGACTCGTGAGGATCGGGGCGTTGAACCCCACCGAACGGAGCACTTCTCGATGTCCTCGAACGAACTCGACGTACACACGCTGCGCGCGCAGCTCGACGGCGGCCTCGTGCTGCCCGGCGATCCTGACTGGGACGGCGCGCGCCAGGCGTGGCAGCTGACCGTCGACCAGCACCCGGAGGCCGTGGTCCTCGCGGCGAGCGCCAACGACGTCGTGACCGCGGTGAACGCCGCTCGTGCGACGGGCCTGCGCGTGGCGGCGCAAGGTACCGGGCACAACGCGAACCCGCTGGGCCCGCTGGCCGGCACCGTCCTGATCAAGACCTCGGCGATGCGGGGTGTCGTGATCGATGCCGAGGCGCGCACGGCCCGCGTCGAGGCGGGTGCGCTCTGGGGTGACGTCACGGCCGCCGCGGCACCGTACGGGCTCGCCGGTCTGGCGGGCACCGCGGCGGACGTCGGCGTGGTGGGCTACACCCTCGGCGGCGGCCTGTCGTGGCTGGGCCGGAAGTACGGTCTGGCCGCGAACCAGGTCGTGGCGGCCGAGGTCGTGACCGCGGACGGCGTGCTGCGGCGCATCGACGCGCAGACCGAGCCGGACCTGTTCTGGGCGATCCGCGGGGGTGGTGGCAGCTTCGCGGTCGTCACGGCGCTCGAGTTCGGCCTCGTCGAGGTCGGCGAGCTGCACGGCGGCACGCTGTTCTGGCCGATCGAGCGCGCCGCCGAGGTGCTGCACGCGTGGCGGGAGTGGACGGCGTCGGTCCCGGACGAGATCACGTCCGTCGGCCGGCTGCTGCGCTTCCCGCCGATGGAGGAGATCCCCGAGCCGGTGCGCGGCCAGTCGTTCGTGGTGGTCGAGCTGGTCTCGCTCCTGGACGGGAGCGAGACCGAGGCCGCGCTCGCGTCGCTGCGCGCCCTGGGACCGGTCATGGACACCGTGCAGCCCTGCACGCCCCAGGCGCTGGCCGAGATCCACATGGACCCGCCGGGCCCCGTGCCCGGGACGGGCGACGGTGTCCTGCTGAACGAGCTGCCGGCCGAGGCGTTGGACGCCTACCTCTCGGTGGCCGGTCCGGAGGCCGACTTCCCGGTGCTCAGCGCCGAGATCCGCCACCTCGGTGGCGGGTTCGCGCCGCGGCCGGCGCAGGGTGGCGCAGTGACCGGGTTCGACGCGGCCTATGCCGTGTTCTCCGTGGCGATCACCCCGGTCGAGGCAGCCGTGAAGGCGACGCACCGCGGCCTGGACGCCCTCGCCGAGGCCATGCGCCCCTGGACCGCCCCGACCGGCTACCTGAACTTCGCCGAGCGCGCCGGCGGAGTGCCCTTCGCCGACCCCGGCACGCTGGACCGGCTCGGCCGGGTCAAGGCGCAGTACGACGCCGCCGACGTCGTCCGCGGCAACCACCCGGTCGCGCCCGCGCGGGCCTGACCACCGCCGTCCTCGTGGCCGCCTCCTCGAGGGAGGACGGCGGCCGCGGGGACCGCCCGCCCACCAGGACCACCCACAGGCGGAGGTCAGCTCGCCGCGTACAGCTCGGCGCGATCACGCCGCACCGGCCACGCGTCGAGCTCGTCGGGCTCTTCCGGCCGCCGTCGGGCGAAAGCCCGCACGACCGCCGCCATCTGGTACGTCGTGCTGTGCGGCAGACCCGCCGGGCCGTTCTCGGTGAGCAGGCCCAGCTCCACGAGCGAGTCCAGGACGCTCCAGACGTCCTCGCACGTCATGCCCAACGCGTCGGCGGCCTCGTGGATGGCGAAGGTCCCGCTCTCCAGCCCCGCGGTCCGCCGCAGCGCTCGCGCCTGCGCGGGCCGCAGGCGCAGGTAGGCCCGCAGGACGGGAGCCTCGGCGAGCAGGCAGTCGTCGTGCACCGTCGCGGCCGGGTTGGCGAGCTCGTGGGCGAGCTGGTCGGCCATCGCGGCGACGCTCCAGCGGGGGTGGGTGTTCAGCCGCCCACCGATGAGGCGCAGCGACAGCGGCCAGCCGCAGGACAGCGCGACCAGGCGTGCGGCGGCGTCCGGGTCACCGGCGAGCCGGTCCCGGCCGGCGACGTGCGTCAGGAGCCGCAACCCGTCGTCGGCGGGCAACGGCCCGGCCTGGACCCACGTCGTGCTCACCGGCTCGGGGTGCCAGCGGCGCGCGACGAACAGCACCGCGCTGCCCGGCGGCAGCACGGCGGTCAGCGTGCCGAGCGTCGTGGTGTCCTCCACACCGTCCAGGACTGCCAGGACCCGCCGGTCCTTGGTCGCGTCCCGGAGCGTGACCGCCCGGGCGGTCGCCGAGCCGGGCACGTCGGCGGGCGGGACGCCGTAGGCGCCGAGCCAGGCCCCGAGGACCTCGGTGAGGCCCCCGGCCGTCCGGCCGAGGTCTCCGTAGAGACAGCCGCCGGGGTAGCGGCCGACGGCGCGGTGGGCCGCCTCGACGACGAGCGCCGACCTGCCCAGCCCGTCGAGCCCGTGGACGCCGACGGTCGTGACCGTCCCGTCGGCGGGTTCTTCGAGCGCGGCGGCGATGCGGGCAAGCTCCGCGTCCCGGCCGGTGAACTGGGGCAGGCGCGCCGGGAGCAGGGTGGGCGCCGGACCGTCCTGCCCTGGACCGTCCTGCCCTGAACCGTCCCGCCCTGTGCGGGAGCCGGAGCGGGGCCGGTCCGGCCGGCCGGCGTCCAGCGCGGGCGGTACATGCTCGGGCGTGGTCAGGAGGCCGGGGTCGGACACGAGGATGCGCTGGTGCGCGGCCCGGAGCGCGGGCCCGGGATCGATGCCGAGCTCGTCGCGGAGCAGGGCCTCACCCGCGTGGTAGACGGCCAGGGCGTCGGCCTGCCTGCCCTGCCGGTACAGCGCACGCATGAGCAGCTCCCGCAGCCGCTCCAGGAACGGGTGCTGCTCCACGAGCAGCGTCAGCTCCGCCGCGACGTCCTCCTGCCCGACGGCGTCGGTCCCGGCGTCGAGCATCGCCGCGAACCGGAGCTCGGTGGCGGCCAGGCGGGCGGCCTGCAGCCGGGCGCGCTGCCGCGCGAGGTACTCACCCGGCGCGCCGTCCAGACCGTCGCCCGTCCAGAGCGCGAGCGCCTGGGTGAGCGACGTCGCCGCCGCACCCGGGCTGCCGGCCGCGGCCTGGTCCCGCCCCCGCGTCACCAGATCCCGGAAGACCACGGCGTCGACGGATCCGGGCGGCGTGTGCACCGCGTATCCCGTGCCGGCCGTCTTGATCACGACGGCTGACCCCGAGAAGACCTGCCGCAGCCGGGAGACATAGGTGCGCAGCGTGCCCCAGGCACCCTTCGGCGGGGCCTCGCCCCACAGGGCGTCGACCAGCTCCTCGCCGGGTACCACGCGGCCTTCGTGCAGCAGGAGCACGGCGAGGACCGCACGTTGCTGCGGGGAGCCCAGCGGGATCTCCGTGCCGTCCCGCCACATACGGACAGGGCCGAGCAGGGCCAGGTGAAGATCGGACATGAGGGTTCGCTTCCCGGGGCGCTCGCGGACGTCGAGACGTGGCCGATCGACGCCCCAGGCTAGCGGAGCGCGGCCGGCAGTCGGAGTGTCTCGGTGTCTCGGTCGTCCCGTGGCGACGGGACGACCCGGGCCGCCAAGGGACTCCGTCCCGCTGTGTGCAGGTATCTGTGTGCAGAGAAACGAGGCGAGCCGGGCGGGCCTGATACACGCGGCCAGGGTGACGTGACCTGTGCGACGGGTTCAGCGCCTCGTCTCGTACCTGTTCAGCACCACTCCGCCGGCAAACGTGCGCGTCTCCACCAGGTTCAGGTTCACCCAGCTGTCCAGCGCGGTGAAGAACGGTATGCCCCCGCCCACCAGCACCGGATGGGTGACGACCGTGTACTCGTCGATCAGCCCGGCCCGCATGGCCGCCGCGGCGAGCTTCGCCCCACCGACCCGCATCGGCCCGCCGTCCTCGGCCTTGAGCCGGGCGATCTCCGCGACCGCGTCGCCGTCGAACAGCCGAGCGTCCCAGTCGACCTCGTCGATCGTCGACGAGAACACGACCTTCGGCGTGTCCCGCCAGTTCCGCGCGAACTCGATCTGCGCCGGCGTCGCGCCCGGCTGCTGGTCGCCCGTCGGCCAGTAGGAGCTCATGATCTCCCACAGCTTGCGCCCGTACAGGAACAGCTCGATGGCCCGCTCCTCGTCGAGCCACCACTCGAACAGCTCGTCGTTCGGCTCGCTCCAGCCGATGTCGTCACCGGGCGCGGCGATGTAGCCGTCCACGCTGAGGTTCATGCCGTAGAGCAGCTTGCGCATGGGTCGATGCCTTCCGTCGGGTCGGTCTCCAGCGCAGACCGGCACGGAGCGGAGAACTCATCGGTGGGTGGCGCGTGCCTGGCCCCTAGGGTGCTCGGATGATCGAGGTACCGGACGCGTTCGTTCGGACCACCATCGAGCGGGAGGGCGAGTCCGGAGCGGCGTGGCTCGCCGAGCTGCCCGGGATCGTGGACGCGCTGACGGCGCGTTGGGAGTGCGCGCCCGACGGCGCCGTCCTGCACGGAGGTGTGGGCGTCATCGTTCCGGTCCGACGGCGGTCCGGCGACGCCGCGATGCTGAAGGTGTCGTTCCCGCACCCCGGCAACGTCCATGAGCCGGACGCGTTCGCGGCGTGGGGCGGGCGCGGTGCCGTTCTGCTGCACGCACGGGACGACGCGCGGTTCGCGATGCTCCTGGAGCGGGCCCAGACCTCGACCCTGGCCGACGCCGACGCCGACTACGGCGACGACCTCGTGGCGGTCGCGGGCCGGCTCAGTCGAAGACTGGCCGTTCCCGCGCCACCCGGCCTGCCCCGGCTGCGCCATCGGGCCGAGGCCTGGGAGCAGGAGCTGCACCGGGACGCCGAGGAGCTGCCGCACCGGCTGCCGGCCTACGTGGTGGACGCCGCCGTGGCGACCGTCCGTGAGGTCGTGAGCGTCCAGCCGGACGTGCTCGTCCACGGGGACCTTCATCCGAGAAACATCCTGCGCGCCGACCGTGAGCCATGGCTGGCGGTCGACCCAAAGGGGTACGCGGGGGATCCCGCCTACGACGCAGGTGCGCTCCTGAAGGCGCGGGCGGTGACGTTCCTTGAAGCCGACGACCTGCGAAAAGCCGTTCGTCGCACCCTCGACGTCTTCGCCGAGGCCGCCGAGCTCGACCGCGAGCGAGTTCAGCGCTGGGCTCAGCTCCACCTGGTGCAGGCAGCGTTCTGGGGCCGCCGCCGCGGGTTCCGGATCGCTCGGAACGGCGCACCGGTGGACCGGCTCACCGAGTACGCGGAACATCTGGCGGGAATGCTGACAGAGCGTGCCTGAGCATCCCGGAGTGCTTGGGCAGCCCGGAGTACTTCTGTCGATTCCCGGGCCGTTCGATGGCACGCTTCACCCCATGAGCGACGAGACGATCGGTTCCGCGAACCCTGGTTCCACGGAGCAGAAGGTCCATGGTTCCGCGGGTTCTCTCGCGCTGGGGCTCGGCCTGGTCCTCGGCGGCGCGGCCGTCCTCTACCTGGTCCTGGGGCTCCGCCTGGTGCCGAACGAGGCGGCCTTGGTGCTCTTCATGTTCATCGGCGGCACCGCGATCGTCGTCGGCGCCGTCCAGCTCGTCATCGGCGTCTACCAGCTCGCCGACAACGTCGACCGCATGGCCAAGGCAGTGCTCAACAGGGAGAGCGACTAGCGCTCGGAGGAGCCTGCGCCCGCCGGCGTCGTCGCAAAAAACAGCGAGATCCGTGTCCGCCTCCGTCAGGATGGCCGGCATGAGCGAGGCGGGCATGAGCGAGGCGGGCATGAGCGAGGCGGGCAGTGACAAGACCGGCACGGATCAGATCGAGGTCGTCGTCGCCCACAGCCAGCGCGCGACGCTGCGCGTCGGCGACGTGTTCCTGAAGGTCGACGGCGACGCGGCGCACGCCGACGTCGAGGTGCGGGCGATGGCCCTGGCGCCGGTCCCGACCCCCGCGATCCTCTGGCGTGAACCCCCTGTGCTCGCGATCGCCGCCGTCCCCGGCACGGCCCTGGGCGTGCTCGGCGCGCCGTCGGAGGCGTCGTCGGCCGCGTGGGCGGCGGCGGGAGCCGCGATCCGGAAGCTGCACGAAGCGCCCCTACCGCCGTGGCCGGGGCGCTCGCTGGACGACTTCGCGGCGGAGCTCGACACGGAGTGCGCATGGCTGCTCGCCAGCGGCGCGCTGCCCGCCGAGGTGGTGCGGCGTAACCGTGAGATCGCCGAGGCCGCCCTGCGGCCGTGGACGCCCGCGTTCATCCACGGCGACCTGCAGATCACCCACGTGTTCGTCGACGGCGACGAGGTCACCGGCGTCATCGACTGGTCCGAGGCGGCCCCCGGTGACGCCATGTTCGACCTCGCGATCCTGACCCTCGGGCACGAGGAGCGGCTCGACGACCTGCTCGCCGGCTACGGTCCCGGCGCGGACCGCGACGTGATCCGCGCGTGGTGGTCGCTGCGCAGCCTGACGGCGTCGCGCTGGCTGATCGAGCACGGCTTCGACCCGGACACGCCGGGGTGCGAGTTCGACGTCCTCCGGTCCCGGATGGCGGACCCCGGGGATAGGTAGCCTGTCGGGGTGCTGATCGAGCGACTGAGCGTCAGGCCCGCCGAGGTCGAGCGGGGCGTCTGGCCGTGGACGGTGCCGGCCGTCGCCGAGATCGCGGCCCGCGGTGTGCGGCTGACCAGCGGCATCGTGGTCCTGATGGGGGCCAACGGGTCCGGCAAGTCCACGGTGCTCGAAGCGATCGCCGAGCAGTACGGGATCGACGTGCGGGGCGGTCACGGCGGCCGCAGGTACGCGAGCCAGCTCGAGCCGAGCCCCCTGGGCGAGGCCCTCGTGCTGGACCGGACGATCTCCGGGGCCCGGATGCTCCGGCAGAAGGCGAAGGGCTTCTACCTGCGCGCCGAGACCGCCGCCGGGATGCTGGAGTTCATGACCGGGGCCGGGGTGAGCGGCTACGGCGACCGGCTCTCGACGGAGGTCAGCCACGGCGAGTCCTACCTCCAGGCGATCTCCGGCAGGTTCGCCGGCCCCGGCCTCTACCTGCTCGACGAGGCCGAGGGGCCGCTGTCGTTCGAGTCGACCCTCCAGCTGCTGTACCGGCTGCAGGACCTCGTGGCCGACCACGATGCGCAGGTCATCTACGCGACGCACTCCCCGCTGGTCGCGGCGATCCCCGGCGCGCAGATCCTGGAGATGACCGACGACGGCATCGCCGAGCGCGCGTGGTCCGAGCTGGAGTCGGTCGCCCTCTGGAAGAGGTTCCTCGGCCGTCCGCACATGTTCTTCGACGCCGAGTGACCGGCCGAAGACAACGACTGGCGGCGCCCCTCACAGCTCCCTGGTGAGGAACACCGAGTCCCCGTGGACGGCGTCCGGCTCGACGCGACCCGACTCGGTGAACCCGACCTTCGCCAGCACGCGGAGCGAGGCGTCGTTCCAGGCCCGGACCGTGGCCCACAGCCGCTCGTAGCCCGAATCCCGCGCCCAGCCGAGCACCGCCCACGCGGCTTCGGTCGCGTACCCCTGACCCCAGGCCCGGCGCAGCAGCTCGAACGCGAGCTCCGGCTCGTCGTCCGGCACCTGGGAGCCGGTGATCAGGCCGCAGTAGCCGATCACGTCGCCCGAGCCCTTCAGCTCCAGCGCCGGCAGCCCGAGGGCCGCGGGCTCGGCGGCGTCCCGGATCCACCCCGCGACGTCCTCGACCGTCGGCCGGCCGTCGACGCCGATCCGGCGGTGCGGGGGTACGCGCGGGTCGCGCTCGGTCCACATCTCGTGCTGGACGGCGGCCTCGGACACGCGCCAGGGCCGCAGCAGCAGGCGATCGGTCTCGAGCAGGAACATGCGGCCGACCCTATCCGGCGCCTTCGGGACGCCGTCCGAGCCGTCCGACGTCCGAGCGACCCGACGTCCGAACCATCTGACGTCCGAACCATCTGACGTCCGAACCATCCGACGTCCGAACCATCTGACGTCGAGCAGTGCATTCAGCCCGATATATCCAGACCGATGTATGTGTTTGCGCCAAACGTCGGTTTGGCAGTTTCGGGTTCTTTGGCCCGGCGTTATGGTCGCCAGCGACGGCGCGTCTGCGCCGCGAGGTCGCGGTCTTCGCGCGGCCGGAGTGCAGGGGGCACACACGTGAGTTTCTTCAGGAGCGGTGTTCGTCGCGGCCGCATCGTGGCGGCCGCGGCCGCCGTCGTCGGGCTGGCCGGGCTGACCGCGCTGACCGGGCCGGCCGGCGTCCCGGGCGCGATCACCGCGCAGGCAGCGGTCTCGACCTACAACCCGTTCGACGTGAACAGCGATTTCACGATCCTCACGACCGGGAACGCTCACCTCGGGAACGCCGAGCTGGAGGGCTCCGTCGCCGCGTTCGGCAGCGTCTCGTCGGACAACCCGAACGGCTACACCCTGCTCCACCAGACGGCGGGCCGCGCCGACTACACCGTGCCCCTGGTCGACGGCGACCCGGTGCGGATCCTCGCCGGCACGTTCACCGGCACCGGCTCCTTCGACATCTCGAACCGCGACGACTCCGGGACCATCGCCACCTCCAGCCCCGAGGCGAACGCGCTCGCGAAGCTCGCGGACACCACGGGGCTCACCGCGCAGGTGCGCGGCGGCGGCGTCGGGAACAACGCGGGCGGCGACTTCCCGCGCGTGACCAACCCGGAGGGCGGGTTCCTCGATCTCAAGGCCGCCCCGTACGCCGGCTTCGACGTCTCCGAGCTGCAGACCGAGCAGCCCGCGGTCGCGGACTACTTCCCCGGCCTGGCGGCCGACGTCGAGCGGACGAACGAGTGCCTCGCCTCGATGTACGGCAACCCGGAGCTGTCCAACGCCGTGACCGTCGAGCAGGAGGGCGGACTCGTCTACGTCTCCGGCTTCTCCACCACGATGCCCAACGTCATCGACTACGCGGACGTCGCGGGCGCCACCATCAAGATGGACCGGGCCGACGGCTACGTGCCGACGGCGCAGGCGCCGCTCGTGATCCGCGTGCCCGAGGGCACCACCACGATCGGGCCGCTCGACTTCGAGGGCTGGTCCGCCGGCAGCGGCGAGCAGCAGGACTACGCGCGCTACATCATGCTCGACCTGTCCGCCGTGACCGGGACCGTCACCGTGGACGGACTGGAGCTCGGCGCCATCTGGGCGCCGAACGCCACCGTCGAGTTCGCCTCCGGGATCACCACCAACGGCCAGTGGTTCGCCGACGGCGTCACCACCACGGGCGGCGGCGAGATCCACCACCACACGTTCGGCGGCCTGCTCCTGTGCGACGACGCCGTGACCGCCGTACCCGAGATCGGGTCGAGCGTCGCGGTCGACGGCACCGACGACAAGGTGCTCCCCGTGACCGGCGGCACCGTGGTCGACACCGTCACCTACAGCGGGCTGACGCCGGGCGCCGAGTACGTGGTGACCGGCACTGTCATGACCGCAGACGGGACCGACACCGGCATCACGGCCAGCGCGACCTTCACGCCGACGGAGTCCTCCGGCGAGCTCGAGCTGCCCTTCGAGGTCACGGCCGAGCAGGCCCGGACCTACGCCGGGCAGTCCCTCGTGGTGTTCGAGGTGCTGACCCGCGGCGGGGTCCAGGTCGCCGCGCACGAGGACCTCGCCGACGAGGCCCAGACCTTCACGGTCGCCGAGGAGGTCACGCCGTCGCCGAGCCCCAGCCCGAGCACCCCGACCCCCGGCCCCTCGCCGTCGGACACGCCGTCGCCGAGCACCCCGGCGCCGTCCGGCACGCCCATGCCCAGCACCCCGGGCACCCCCAGTACCCCCGGCACGCCCGACGGCCCCGGCTCGCTCGCGGTGACCGGCTCGCCCGCCGCCGTCCTGGCGGGAACCGCGACGGCCGCGGTGCTCCTCGGGGCGCTCCTCATCGCCGTCCGGCGCCGCGTGGGCAGGTAAGCCTCAGTAGCCAGTGCCGGTCTTGGCGCGCCGCCGCTCGTTCGGGTGCGCGCCGCCCTTGAGGTCGAGGGTCTTGCACGCCTCGTCGATGTCCTGCGTGAGCCGGTCGACCTGCGCCCGGCTCATGGTCTCCTTGACCAGGGCCCGGAGGATCTTCACGTCCTGCGCGTCCGGCGGCAGCGTGTACGCCGGGACCATCCAGCCGCGCTCGGCCGAGAGCTGCCACGCGATGTCCGACTCGTCGTACCCGACGTGGTCGCCCGCGAGCCGGAAGGCCACCAGCGGGAGCTGCTCGGCGTCGTCGCCGATCACCTCGAACCGACCGGTGTCGCGCAGGTTGGCTGCCAGCACCCGGGCGTTCTGCTGCATCTGCGTCATCACGTAGGTGTAGCCCTCACGGCCGAGCCGCACGAAGTTGTAGTACTGCGCCAGCACCATGGCCGCGCCCGTGGAGAAGTTCAGCGTGAAGGTCGCGTCGGTCTTGCCCAGGTAGTTCTCGTAGAAGACGAGGTCCTGCGCCAGGTCGGAGGTCTCGCGGAAGACCAGCCAGCCGATCCCGGGGTAGACCAGGCCGTACTTGTGGCCCGAGACGTTGATGGACCGCACCTGCTCCAGCCGGAAGTCCCAGCGCGAGTCGGGGTACAGGAACGGCCAGACGAAGCCGCCGCTGGCGCCGTCAACGTGCATCGGGATGTCGAGCCCGCGCTCCCGCCTGACGTCCAGGAGCAGCTGGTTGATGCCCACGATGTCGTCCATGTGCCCGGTGAACGTGGTGCCGAGCACGGCGGCCACGCCGATCGTGTTCTCGTCGAGGAACGGGGCCACGTCGTCGGGCCCGATCGTGTACTTGCCCACGCCCAGGGGGATGATCCGGGGCTCGACGTCGAAGTAGCGGCAGAACTTCTCCCAGACCACGTGCACGTCGCCGCCGAACACGAGGTTGGGGCGGTCCACGGGCTGCCCGGCGGCCTGGCGCCGCTCCTTCCACTTCCACTTCAGCGACAGCGCGCCGAGCATGATCGCCTCGGACGACCCCTGCGTGCGGCAGCCGGTGGTCTCGCCGGGCGCGTGGAAGAGGTCGGCGAGCATCCGCACGCAGCGCTGCTCGATCTCCGCCGAGATGGGGTACTCCGCGTGGTCGATGAAGTTGCGGTGCAGGTTCTCGGCGATGATCCGCTGCGCCTCCGGCTCCATCCAGGTCGTGACGAAGGTGGCCAGGTTGCGCATCGGGTCGCCCTCGAGCGCGAGGTCCTCGCCCAGCATCCGCATGGTGTCCGTGGGACTCATGCCGGTGGCCGGGAACACCGTGGACGGAACCTCCTCGGTCAGGAAGCGGTTGCCGTACAGCGCCGTCGTGCGCTCGTCACGCGTGCCCATGTTTTTGAGTCAAGCACGGCCCCCAGACGTCGTCGACCGGTGGGCGGGCGAACTTCCAGGGCCCGGGAGAGTCAGCGGTCCGGGCGCTCGCCGAGCTGCAGCGCCCCGCCCGCGACGAAGCAGACCGCCCCGATGAACGTGCCCCAGTCGACCAGTCCGGCGGCGACCACGGTCGACGTCGCCGGCCGGGTGAACGCCGCGAGCCCGGCCAGGAAGAAGAACACCGATCCCACCTGGTTGACGGCCACCACCCACCAGCCGAGCTCGCGCGGCCGCACCCCGATGCGGCCGTGGCACACCTCCAGCAGAGCGAGGTGCCCCGACAGGAGGAAGCAGACGCAGCCCGTGATGTCCGGCAGCCAGATCCAGCCGTTCGACTGCCGCGCCGTCAGGTCGGACGCGAACGCGGCGACCAGGCTGACGCCGAAGAACAGGGTGCCCGCGAACAGCACGGCCACGCTGAGCCAGCCGATCTGCCGCGGCAGCCAGGCCCACCACCGCCAGGCCGTGGCGCTCAGGGTGCCGCCCTCGTCGATGGTGGTGGGCACGTTCGACGCCTGCACGACCGACGCGTAGCCGCCGGTGCTGAAGAACAGCCCGCCTACCAGGTAGACCGTGTCGACGCCGCGGACGCCCCCGACGCCGAGCTGGGCGAGCAGCGGGCCCAGGGCGAACATCGCCCCGCCGATCATGAAGGCCACGCCCGCGACCACGTTGACCCGGGCCAGGCGGGCGGCGGTGGTGGGCTCCGCGCCGACGACGCGCGTCAGGGCGCCGCTCGCGTCCCGCACCTCGACCCGGCCCCGGCGGCGTACGGCTCGCGACGCCCAGCGGACCGACGACCCGTCGACGAGGTGCCAGGTCATCCGGGTGACGAACCCGCCAGAACGCTCGACCCGCCCCAGCGCCCACCGCGCCGGACGGGCGATCAGCGGGCCGTGCGGCGCGTCGTCAGCCACCTCTCGAAACTAGCATCAGGTGGTGCACACAGACCTGGACGACGCCGAAGTCGCCACCGCCGCGGCTCTGGCCGGCGCGGACGTGGTGCGCAGGATGTACGGCGGTCCGCTCACCAGGTTCGACAAGGGCGCCGGCGACTTCGCCACCGCGGCCGACGTCGCGGCCGAGCGCGCGATCCTCGACGTCCTCCGGACGGCCCGGCCCGACGACGCGGTGCTCGGCGAGGAGAGCGGGCAGCACGGCGCCGCGGGGTCCGCGCGGCAGTGGCTGGTCGACCCGCTGTGCGGGACGCTGAACTACGCGGCGGGCAGCATGCTGGCCGCCGTCAACGTGGCCTTGCAGGACGGCACGCTGCGGGACGGCACGCTACGGGACGGCGCGCTGCGGGACGGCGCGGCGGCCGTGGCGGACCCGTTCAGCGGCGAGGTGTTCCGCACGGACGGCACGTCCGCCCGGGTGCGCCGGGACGGCGTCGACGCGCGGCTGGAGCCGACGTCCGCCACCCGGCTGGTCGACGTCAACCTGGACCCGCCCTTCCCGGCCGCGCCCGGGTTCCGGGCCGTGGACCTGCTCGCCCACCCCGGGTTCGGGGAGCGGTTCCGGCCGCGCGTCGTGTCCACCACGCTGGCCGTGGCGTGGGTCGCGGCGGGCAGGCGGGCGGCGTACGTCACCGACGGCGACGGGCTCGCGGGCAGCGTCCACTTCGCGGCCGGCATCGCCCTGTGCCGGGCGGCCGGCTGCCTGGTCACCGGGCTCGACGGCGCCCCGCTGGGGCCCAGGAGCCGCGGCCTGGTAGTCGCCGCCGACGCCGGGACCCACGCGCAGCTGATGTCGATGATCCACGGCGGATCACGCCGCTGAGCCACGGACGGGGTCCGACCCATCGGGCGGCGTCAGGAAGAATGCGCCCATGCGACTTCTGCTGCTGCGCCACGGTCAGACCCCTTCGAACGTGAGGGGGCTGCTCGACACGGCGGTCCCCGGCCCTGGGCTGACCCCGCTCGGCGAGAAGCAGGCGGCCGCGGTCCCGGACGCGCTCCGGGACCGCGAGATCGGCGCCATCGCGGTCTCGTCCATGATCCGGACGTCGTTCACGGCCGCGCCGCTCGCGAAGGACCGCGGGATCGAGCCGGTGAAGCTGCCCGGCCTGCGCGAGATCGAGGCCGGCGACCTCGAGATGGCCGACGCGCACGAGGCGCACCTGAGCTACCTCGACACCCTGTTCGCCTGGGCACGCGGCGACGTCGGCCGCGCCATGCCGGGCGGCCCCGACGGGCGGGCCTTCCTGCGGCGGTACGACGACGCGATCGCGCAGCTCGCGGCGCAGGGTGCAGAGAGCGTCGTCGCCGTCTCGCACGGTGCCGCGATCCGCGCGTGGGCGGCCGCCCGCGTGGGCGGCGTGGACGTCGACCACGCCGAGCAGACCCCGCTGGCGAACACCGGCCTCGTCGAGGTCGAGGGCGACCCCGACGGCGGCTGGCGGCTCGTCGCGTGGGACGCCGAACCCGTGGGCGGGGCCGAGCTGGCCCCGCTGGTGGGCGAGGACCCGACGGGCGAGCCCGTCGAGCCCTGAGCTCTGAGCCCTGAGCCCTGAGCCCGGCTCAGCTCGTCCCGAGGGTGTACCGGACGCCGGTGGCGACGGCCTGGAGCTTGTCCGGGTTGGCCACGTTGTGGATCGCCGCGATGCGCCCGTCGTCGTCGAACGCGAAGGTGACCGTGGAGATGACCCGGCCCGCCCCGCTGAACAGGACGCCGGGCCCGCCGTTGATCTCGACGAGCTCCGCGCGCATGTCGGTGGGCTCGATGCCCTGGTAGGTGACGGTCCCCAGCGCGGCGAACCACTTGGCCACCGTGTCGGCGCCCACCACGGGCTTCAGCGCCTGGCGCACCTTGCCGCCGCCGTCGGTCCACAGGGTGACGTCGGGGGCCAGGAGCTCCAGCAGGGCGTTGAGGTCACCGCCGGCCGTGGCCGCGAAGAACCGCTCGGTCACCTCGCGCTGCCGGGTCCGGTCGGCGCCGTACCGCGGGCGCCGGGCCTGCACGTGCTCCCGGGCCCGGTGCGCGGCCTGGCGCACCGCCGGCTCGGACCGCTCCGTCGCCTCGGCGATCTCGGCGTGGCTGAAGCCGAACACGTCCTTCAGGACGAACACCGCGCGTTCGAGCGGGCTCAGCGTCTCGAGCACCACGAGCATCGCCATCGAGACCGACTCGGCGCCGACGGCGGCGTCCGACGCGTCCCCGCCGGTCAGGATGGGCTCCGGAAGCCACGGGCCCACGTAGGTCTCGCGCTTGTGCCGGGCGGAGCGCAGCCGCTCCAGCGCCAGGTTCGAGACGATCCGCGTCAGGTAGGCCTTCGGGTCGGCCACCTGGGAGCGGTCCGCGGCGGACCACCTGATCCACGCGTCCTGGACGGCGTCCTCGGCGTCGGCGGCGCTGCCCAGCAGGCGGTAGGCCACGGAGAACAGCAGCCGGCGGTGCTCGTGGAAGACCTGCTGCCCGGGCCCGGCGGCCCCGGAAGGCTCGGTCGCCCCCGAAGGCTCGGTCGAGGCGTTCATCGCGTCGCCTTCCTGGTGAAGCGCCCGCCGGTGGGCCAGAACGCGCCGGAGGCGGGAACCTTCTTCATGCGGCCGTAGGTCGGCCAGGGAGATGCGGTCACCGTCTCCTTGTACCGCATCGCCGTACGCCCGGTCAGGCTGATTCGCCGCGGGCTGTCGTCGGGGTGGGTGAACTGGACGACGGCGTCCGCCCGGCCCAGGCTGACCGGCGTGTGGTAGTAGCCGAACCGGAACGGCCGGGGCTCCTTGCCCCGCAGCAGCCGGTCGATCGACAGCGCGGCGTGCACGCCGGTCGGCATGCCGCCCTGGCAGGTGCCGTGCATGACGCCGTAGCCCTGGCGGATCGCGGCGGCGTCCCCGACCGCCCAGACGTCCGGGTGCGAGACCGAGCGCAGCGCCGCGTCCGTGACGACGCGGCCCCGGTCGTCGACCTCCAGCCCGGCCGCGGCGGCCAGCGGCGACACCCGCGCCCCGCCCGTCCACAGGACGACGTCGGCGGCGATGCGCTCCCCGCCCGCCAGCTCGACGGCGTCGGGCTGCACCTTCACCACGTCGGCCCCCGAACGGACCGTGACCCGCAGCCGGTCGAGCGCGCCCCGCAGGTAGGTGCCGGCCTTCGCGTTCATCGTGGCGCCGGGCTCGGTCCGCCCCACCAGGACGACGTCGAGGTCCGGCCGCTGCTCGGCGATCTCCGCCGCCGACTCGACCCCCGTGAGCCCGGTGCCCACGACCACGACGGTGCCGCCGCGGAGCTGGCCCAGCCGGTCAGCCAGGAGCTCGGCGTCCTGCGCGCCGCTCAAGCCGTAGGCGTGGTCGTCGGCGCCCGGCACGCGCGTCGTGTCGGCCACGCTGCCCAGCCCGTAGACCAGGGTGTCGTAGGGGAGCACCCGGTCGTCGTCGATCCGCACGGTCCGTGTCTCGGCGTCGACCGCGGTGACCCAGCCGCGGACGAGCTGCGCGCCCGTCCCGTCGAGCATCTCCGGGATGCTCAGCTCGGCGACCTCCTGGCCGGTGGCCGTCATGTGCAGGCGGAGCCGCTCGGTGAACCGGTCGGAGCCGTTGACCAGGGTCACCTGCACGTCCTGGCGGCCCTTGGTCCGGGCCGCGAGCTGGACCGCCGCGGCCATGCCCGCGTACCCGGCCCCGAGGATCACCACGCGGTGGGCGGCGGTGCTGCCGGCCGTGCTGCTCGTGGTGCGGCTGGTCGTGGTGCGGCTGCTGGTGTGCTGTGCGTTCATCGTTCCTGCTCCTTCGCTCGACGTTGCTGCCCCTTAGATGGGCGCGGGTTCCCCGGACGTGACATCGGGTGGGTGTGACGCGGGCCACAGCCGCTCCACAGGCGCTCCGCGGGTGCGACGCGGCGTCGATACAGCGTTTCGTGAATACATGAGCCCGTGTACTGTCGAGTGCATGACCGAGACGATCACCCCGTCGGTGACCCTGACCCACACGGCCGCGCTGGCGCGGCTGGGGCACGCGCTGTCGGACGAGACGCGCACCCGCATCCTGCTCGCGCTGCGCGAGGCGCCGGCCTACCCGTCCGACCTCGCCGACGCGCTGGGCGTCTCCCGCCAGGTGATGTCCAACCAGCTCGCCTGCCTGCGTGGATGCGGACTGGTCGAGTCGGTCAAGGACGGGCGGCGCGCCTGGTACCGCCTGGCCGACACCCGCCTCGCCCCCGCCCTGGGCGACCTGCTCGGCCTGGTGCTCGCCGTCGACCCGGGCTGCTGCGGCCCGGACTGCACGTGCGCATGACCGCGCTCCCGATGCCCCGGCCACAGCCCCAGCCCCAGGCCCGGCCCCTGACCGACGCCCGCCGCGCCGTCCTGACCCGCCGCATCCGCTGGGTCGTGGCCGCCACGATCACCTACAACGTCATCGAGGCGGGCATCGCCCTGACCGCGGGGCGCATCGCCTCGTCCAGCGCGCTGATCGGCTTCGGCCTCGACTCGGTCGTCGAGGTCCTCTCCGCCGCCGCGGTCGCGTGGCAGTTCGCGAGCCGGGACCCGCACGCCCGCGAGAAGGCCGCCATGCGGCTGATCGCGTTCTCGTTCTTCGGCCTGGCCGTGTTCGTCACCGTCGACGCCGCCCGTTCCCTGCTCGGCGCCACCTCGCCCGAGCACTCCACGGTCGGCATCGTCCTGGCCGCCGTCAGCCTCCTGGTCATGCCGGGGCTGTCCTGGTTCGAGCGCCGCACGGGCCGGGAGCTCGGCTCCGCCTCCGCCGTCGCCGACTCCAAGCAGACCCTGATCTGCTCCTACCTGTCGGCTGCCCTGCTCGCCGGGCTCCTGCTCAACAGCCTGCTCGGCTGGTGGTGGGCCGACCCGATCGCCGCCGTCGTCATCGCGGGCTTCGCCGTCCGCGAGGGCTGGGAGGCCTGGCACGGCGACGCCTGCTGCACGCCGGTGGCCCAGCTCGTCGGGGACACCGACGGCGCCCGGGCCGACCGAGCCCAGGCCGACGACGCCCCGGGCGGCTGCACCGACGAGGGCTGCGCCTGCTGCGCCGACTGAGCCCCGGCCGCGTCGTCAGCCGGCGGCGCCCGCGACCCCGACGGCCGCGGGCGTCTCGTCGAGGTCTCCGAGGCCCAGCTCGGGCGGCAGGTCGCCGTCGTGCCGCACCACGAGCGACGTGACCGCTCGGGTGAGACAGACGTAGAGGCGGCGCAGCCCGGTGGCGTGGTTCGGCTCGGCCGCGACGATCGCGGCCGGGTCGTGCAGCACCACGTGGTCGAACTCCAGGCCCTTCGCCAGCGACGCGGGCACCAGGTCCAGGTGGAAGTCGAACTCGGAGCCGTCGTCCGGCGCCCCGTCGGCCGCGTCGGCCCCGTCGCCTTCGGCCCCGGCAGCCGCCGGGCCCGCGGCCGGCTCCGCGTCGTCCTGCTCGCCCACGACCGCGAACGTGAGCCCGACGGCGGCGAGCGTCTCGCGGACCTGGGGCACGGCGGCGTCGGGCACGATCAGGCCGACCGAGCCCTCCAGGTCCGCGATGCCGACGCCCACCAGGACGTCGTCGAGCGGGGTGGCGGTGATAGTGAGGCGGCCGCGGGCGCGGCGCACGGCCCGCGGCGGCTCCAGGCCGGGCGCGATGCTCGGCAGGAGCCGCGCGGCGAGCTCGATGACGTCGGCCGGCACGCGGAACCCGGCGGTGAGCTGTTCGACGTGCCCGTCGGGCTTGGCCAGGTGCGCCAGCACGTCGGCCCAGTCGCGCGCCGCCCAGGGCGTGGTGGCCTGGGCGAGGTCGCCGAGCACGGTCAGCGATCCGGTGGCGGCCCGCCGGCCGAGGGCACGCAGCATCATCGCGGACAGGTCCTGCGCCTCGTCGACCACGATGTGCGCCACGGACTCGGTCCGGTCCAGCAGGTCGGTGATCTCGTCGAGCAGCACCAGGTCCGCCGTGGTCCAGCGGGCGGAGCCCGCCGTGCGCGGCGGTCGCGCCCAGACCAGGAGGGCCTGCTCGTCCTCGGTGAGGACGCCGTCGGCGTGCTCGGCCAGGAACTCCGGGTCGGACAGCAGCCGGTGCAGCAGCCGGCGCGGCTCGACCGCCGGCCAGACCGCGGCCGCGTAGTCGCGCACGGGCTTGGTCCGGGCCAGCACGTCCCACGCCTTGTCGTCGAGGGCGTCGCCCGTCTCCTCGATCTGCACCAGCACCCGGTGGGCCAGGGCGTGCCGGAGCTGGGCCGCGCCCAGCGCGTAGCGCACGTCGCGTGCCCGGACCTGCTCGACGGCCTCGCGCGCCTCGTACGCCGGGACCCGCCAGCGGAACGAGCCGCGGGGCAGCACCAGGGTCTCCTCGGGGGTGCCGACGTGCGACCAGACGGCGCGGCGCAGCACCTCGGCCAGCCGCCCGTCGCCCTTGAGGCTCGCGACGTCGGCTCCCTCGGTGGCGCGGACCGGCGCGTGGTCGCCGACGATCTCCTCGATGGTCGCCTGGCGGGCGTGGATCTCGCCCAGCGCGGGCAGGACGTCGCGGATGTACCGGAGGAAGCTCTTGTTCGGCCCGACGACGAGCACGCCGCGGCGCGTGAGCTGGTCGCGGTGCGCGTACAGGAGGTAGGCCGCGCGGTGCAGGCCCACGGCGGTCTTCCCCGTGCCCGGCGCGCCCTGCACCACAAGCGTGCTCTCGAGCGGCATGCGCACGATGACGTCCTGCTCGGGCTGGATCGTCGCGACGATGTCGCGCATCGGGCCCGAGCGCGGGCGCTCGATCTCGGCCTCGAGGATCTCCGAGTGCGCGTCGGCGGCGGCGTCGCCGGCGACGCCGTCGGGAAGGCCGCCGGTCAGCTCGGGCCGGGTCAGCGACTCGTCCTCGAAGGCCGTGAGGTGGCCGCGGGCGAACCCGTACCGGCGCCGGGCGGAGATGCCCATGGGCTCCTTGACCGTGGCCCGGTAGAAGGGTGTGCTGACGGGGGCGCGCCAGTCCACGACCATGGGCTCGCCGTCCGGGTCGGACACGTGGCGGCGTCCGATGTGGAAGGTCTCGCCGGTGGGGGAGGCCTCGCCGGCGACGAGGTCGATGCGGCCGAAGAAGAGCGGGACCTCCGGGTCGTCGGTGAGCTGCTCCATCCGGCGCGCGAGCGTGGCCTCCAGGATCTCCGCGCTCACCCAGTTGCCCGCGTAGCTGCCGTCGAGCGCGGCGACCCGGTCGCGCATCCGCCCCAGCTGTGACCTGGCCTCGGCCAGGAACTCCCGCTCCGTGGTGAGCTCGGACGCGTCGGCGGGCATGGGAGGACCTCCAGGGTCTCGGGGGTGGTGGCACGTGGATGACGGCACGTGGGCTGCCGGCGCCGGGGTTGCTCGTCGCGGGACGTTCCGCGCGAACGCGCGAGTCTAGTCCCGCGGACCTGGACGGCGCGGCACATTTTCGGGACCAGGGCGGTGGTTCAGGAGCTGGTCCGGAACCATATGTCCCTCGAGTCCGTTTCCACTGTCGCACCAACCTGCCCCACGGTACGGTCGGGTGCACCGCCCGGCCTATCGAGGAGCCTCAGTGTCGTCCGACGAGCTGCCCCAGGAGTTCCAGATCGACGTACCCGACGAGATGGAGACCGGCGTACCGGCCGACTTCGCCTCCGTCTGGCACACGCCGACGTCGTTCATCCTGGACTTCATCGCCGTGAAGCAGCCCCCGAGCCCGGTGGCCGACCCCGAGTCGGGTGAAGTCACCTCGATAACCGTTCCGGGCCGAGTGGTTTCACGCGTGCGCATTCCCCCGCAGCAGGTGTTCGAGCTCGCCAAGGCGCTCACTATGCAGCTCGACGCGTGGGAGAAGGAAAGCGCACCGAACGTTCGCAATCCCGGTGCCGCAGAGGGCCCGGATGGCCCAAATCGGTCGTCGGAGAATTAGATCTGGTGAAATTTTTACTTGGACGTATGTCCAACTCGGTATCTATATGTCCGGTCTGACCGGCAGACTTGTGCTAGTTTGCCCGTAGAAATACCGGGTTATACCATTGGGGTTCTTGAAATGTAACCCTTACTGGCTGTTCCACTTGCGATCTTCACGGATGTAGGCTGCCCGTGATCGCGACGAAGGCGTTGCAATCTCCCAGAGTTGCCCGGGGGGTCGGGCGACCCGTTCCGGCGGCCATGTCGGGGAGCAATGAACAGGGGCGATGCAAGTGAGCAACACCGAATTCGACAACAGGGGGCGCACGGGCGGGATCATGTTCGAAGAACAGGCCCGCACGAGCGTCGTGAGCATGTGGGGAGAGATCGATGTCTCTTTGCGCGGTGAGTCGAGTGCTGCCATAGCCAACGCCCTTGAGCGGGCGAAGGCGGTCGTCATCGACACGTCCAAGGTGACCTTCATGGACTCGACCGGCGTCGCGTTCCTGATGCAGATGTACACCTACGGGACGCAGGACGGGCTGACCGTCTCTCTTCCGGAGCCGCCCGCGGTGGTCCGGAACGTCATCGAGATGCTCGGGGTCGACGCGCTGTTCGCGCAGGCCGCTCGCGGCGGCGCCGCGCGGGAGGCCTGACCGGCCCCCGAGAATGACTGCGCCCGGCCCGGAGGCCGGGCGCGCTGTCGTGGCGTCCTTCGCTCAGCGCCCTGACACAGAGCCCCGGCTCAGCGCCCCGCGGCCAGGGCCGCCGCCCCGACGATGCCGGCCGCGTTGCGCAGCTGCGCCGGGACGATCGGCGCCCGCAGGTGCAGGTGCGGCAGGTACTTCTCGTGATGCTTGCTGACGCCGCCGCCCACGACGATGAGGTCGGGGGAGATCAGGTCCTCGACCACCCCGAAGTAGCGCTGCAGCCGCTCCGCCCAGTCCTCCCAGGACAGGTCCTCGCGCTCGCGCGCCGAGTCGGCCGCGCGCGACTCGGCGTCGTGCCCGTCGATCTCGAGGTGCCCCAGCTCGGTGTTCGGCACGAGCACGCCGTCCACCACGAGGGCCGAGCCGATGCCGGTGCCGAGCGTCGCGACCAGCACCACGCCGTCGGCGTCGCGCGCCGCGCCGTAGCGGACCTCGCCCACGCCTGCCGCGTCGGCGTCGTTCACCGCGACCACGTGCCGCCCGGTCACGCGCCGCACGAGCGCCGGCAGGTCCACGCCTGTCCAGGACTGGTCGAGGTTGGCCATGGACCGCACCACGCCGTGCTGCATCGGGGCGGGGAAGGCGACGCCGATCGGGACGTCGTCGGGCAGGTGGTAGGTGTCGACGAGCTCCGCGAGCACGTCCGCAACGGCCTGCGGGGTGGACGGTTGCGGGGTCGGGATGCGGGTCCGCTTCTCCGCGTAGTCGCCCACCGTGAGGTCGACGGGCGCTCCCTTGATGCCCGAACCACCGATGTCTATGCCGAACGCCAGGTCGCTCATGTCAGGATCGTCTCATGAGCACCGACGAGCAGTACTGGTACAACACCGAGACCAAGGCGGTCGAGGTGGGTCGCCGTTCGGCCTGGTCGCACCTCATGGGCCCGTACGGCACCCGCGCCGAGGCCGAGCGGGCGCTGGAGAGCGCGAAGTCGCGCAACGAGTCCTGGGAGCAGGACGACAAGGACTGGCGCGACAAGTAACGGCTGACGTGTCAGACGTACAGGTCACCCGGGTGACCTGTACGTCTGACACGCGCGGTCACTTCTCGAACGAGTGCGCCTCGTCCGGGAACGAGGCGTCCTTGACCTCGGACACGTAGTCCTCCGCGGCCTGCTGGAGCGCCGCGCCGAGCTCGGCGTAGCGGCGGGCGAACCGCGGCGACCAGTCGGTCATCCCGGCCATGTCCGTCCACACCAGCACCTGGCCGTCGCAGTGCGGTCCGGCGCCGATGCCGATGGTCGGGATGCGCACGATCTCGGTGATCCGCGCGGCGACGTCGGTGGGCACCATCTCCAGGACGACGGCGACGGCGCCCGCCTCCTCGACGGCCTTCGCGTCGTCGGCCAGCCGCTCGACGGCGTCGTCGCCGCGGCCCTGCACGCGGGGCCCGCCCAGCAGGTTCTCCGACTGCGGCGTGTAGCCGAGGTGCGCGACGACGGGGATGCCGGCGTCGGTCAGCGCACGGATCTGTGGGGCCGAGCGGACGCCGCCCTCCAGCTTCACGGCGTCGGCGCCCGTCTCCTTGAAGATCCGCACGGAGGTCTCCAGGGCCTGCTGGGGGCCGGCCTCGTAGGAGCCGAACGGCAGGTCGATCACCACGAACGCGCGCTTGGTCGCGCGGGCCACGGCCCGCGCGGCGGGAATCATGTCGTCGACCGTCACGGGGATCGTCGTGGAGTGCCCGTGCATGACGTTCCCGATGGAATCACCCACGAGCAGGATGTCCATGCCGGCCGCGTCGAAGATCGCGGCGGTCACCGCGTCGTACGCGGTGAGCATCGCGAGCTTCTCACCCTTGGCCTTGGCCTCGGCCAGGTGATGCACGCGGACCCGCTTGGGACCCTGAGTGGGTGAGGTGTGGGCGGACATGGTCCTCCTGTGGTTCGAACGAGCCTCGGTGCCGCTGGAAAGCCTACGACCGGTCGTCCATGCTCGGTACACGCACCTGTAACAGGTTTAGTGCAAGATGGGCCCATGGACAGGCAGCAGGAGTTCGTGCTCCGCACGGTCGAGGAGCGCGACATCCGCTTCATCCGGCTTTGGTTCACCGATGTGCTCGGCGTGCTGAAGTCGGTAGCAGTGGCACCCGCGGAGCTCGAGTCGGCGTTCAGCGAGGGCATCGGCTTCGACGGCAGCGCCATCGAGGGGCTCACCCGGGTGTTCGAGGCGGACATGGTCGCCAAGCCCGACCCGACCACCTTCCAGGTGCTCCCGTGGCGCGGCGAGCGGCACGGTACCGGCCGCATGTTCTGCGACATCCTGACGCCGGACGGGGAGCCGTCCCTGGCGGACTCGCGCAACGTGCTCAAGCGCACCCTCGCCAAGGCGAGCGACCGCGGGTTCACCTTCTACACGCATCCCGAGGTCGAGTTCTACCTGTTCAACCAGCTCACCAAGGCCGACCCCAAGCTCGAGCCGGTCGACCAGGGCGGGTACTTCGACCACCTGGCCCGGGGATCGACGCACGACTTCCGCCGTGCCGCGATCACGATGCTCGAGTCCATGGGCATCTCGGTCGAGTTCTCGCACCACGAGGCCGGCCCCGGCCAGAACGAGATCGACCTGCGGTACGCCGACGCGCTGACCACCGCGGACAACCTCATGACGTTCCGCACCGTGGTCAAGGAGGTGGCGCTCGAGCAGGGTGTGTTCGCCTCCTTCATGCCCAAGCCGCTGGCCGACCAGCCCGGCTCCGGCATGCACACCCACGTGTCGCTGTTCGAGGACGACCGCAACGCGTTCTACGAGCCCGGCGCCCAGTTCGAGCTGTCCAAGACGGCGCGCCAGTTCATCGCGGGCCTCATGGTGCACGCGGGTGAGATCACCGCCGTCACCAACCAGTACGTCAACAGCTACAAGCGGCTCTGGGGCGGGCAGGAGGCCCCGAGCTACGTGAGCTGGGGCCACAACAACCGCTCCGCGCTGGTCCGCGTGCCCATGTACAAGCCGGGCAAGGGCAACTCCGCGCGCATCGAGTACCGCGCGCTGGACTCGGCGGCCAACCCGTACCTGGCGTTCGCCGTGATCCTCGCCGCCGGCCTCAAGGGCATCGAGGAGGGCTACGACCTCCTGGACCACACCGAGGACGACGTCTGGGAGCTCACCCCGGCCGAGCGCCGCGCGCTGGGCATCGCGCCGCTGCCGCGCGACCTCGACGAGGCCATCCAGTTCATGGAGAAGTCCGAGCTCGTGGCCGAGACCCTCGGCGAGCACGTCTTCGACTACTTCCTGCGCAACAAGCGCGAGGAGTGGGAGGCGTACAGCGCCCAGGTCACGCCCTTCGAGCTCAAGCGGTTCCTGCAGCTCTGACCTCGGGAACCAGGGGGTGCTGCACGCCCCGCCCGCGTCGTAGGGTCGGGGGGTGCAGAGCCGCCGACCCGAGACCCTCACGACCCATCTGATCCGGGCCGGGTTCGCCGACCTCACCCGGTCCGCCTCGCTCTGGCGGGACCCCGACCTGGTCGCCGTCCTGGACGTCCGGCCCCCGGGCAGCGGCGGCGCGGACCGCGCCGCCGGGCCCGACCGCGGCGCCGTGGTCCTGGAGCCCGGCGACGTCGCCCTGCTGCGCTCGCTCGCCGGCGTCGCCGACCCCGACCTCGCCCTGCTGCAGCTCGTCCGCCTCGCGGCGGCCGCCCCGGACCGGCTCCGCGGGGTCCTGGCGGCGAACGGCGAGATCCTGGAAGCGGAACGCGGCTCCACGGACGACGCCGATCGGGGCTCCTCGGACGACGACGACGACGGCGACGGCGGCTCCCGGCCCCGCCCGACCGTCCGCGACCGGCTGCTGCGCGTACTCGGCGCGTCGTCGGCGCTGGGCGACGAGCTGGTGCGGCACCCCGCGCTGCTCGACCTGATCCGCGACCGCACCCCGGGCACCGGCGTCCCGGCCGAGGCGGTCCGCGCCGAGCTGCTGCGCGCCGTCGACGCCGACCCGGAGTCCGCCGAGCCGGTCGCGGGGACACATGCGCCCGACGGCCCTGGCGGTTCCGGGCCGGGGAGTTCCGGGCCCAGCAGCTCCGGGCCCAGCAGCTCCGGGCCGGGCGGGACCCTGCCGGGCGGGACCCTGCCGGGCGGGACCGGTTCCGGCGAGAGCGCTTCGCCGTCGTACACGGACCGCCTGCGCCGGGCCTACCGGGCCCGGCTGCTGCGGATCGCTGCGACCGACGTGACCGCGCCCCAGCCGACCGCCGTGCTGCCCGCCGTCGCGGCGGCGCTCGCGGACCTGGCCGCGGCCGCGCTGGAGGGTGCGCTGGCCGTCGCGCGCTCCGAGGAGGAGGACCACGCCGCCGGCGTGCGGCTGGCGGTGCTCGGCATGGGCAAGACCGGCGGCCGCGAGCTGAACTACATCTCGGACGTGGACGTCATCTACGTGGCCGAGCCGGGCGTGCTGCCCGACGGCGCGCCGGCCCGCGACGAGGACGACGCCCTGCGGGTCGCGACCCGGCTGGCGGGACGGCTCGCCCAGGTCTGCTCGGGCGCCTCGGCGGAGCCCGCGCTGTGGCAGGTCGACGCGGCGCTGCGGCCCGAGGGCAAGCAGGGCCCGCTCGTGCGGACGCTGGCCAGCCACGTCGCGTACTACGAGCGGTGGGCCGTGACCTGGGAGTTCCAGGCGCTGCTCAAGGCGCGTCCCGTGGCAGGCGACCTGGCGCTGGGGGAGGCGTACACCGCCGCCGTCGGGCCGCTGGTGTGGCAGGCCGTGGAGCGGCCCAACTTCGTGGAGGACGCGCGCGCCATGCGCAAGCGCGTCGAGGGCAACGTGCCGGTGGCCGAGGCGGACCGGCAGATCAAGCTCGGCAAGGGCGGCCTGCGCGACGTCGAGTTCACGGTGCAGCTGCTGCAGCTCGTGCACGGCCGCGCGGACGAGGACATCCGCTCGCGGACCACGCTCGACGCCCTCGCGGCCCTGTCGAAGGGCGGCTACGTGGGGCGCGAGCACGCGCGCCGGATGGGGGAGTGCTACCGGTTCCTGCGCGCCCTGGAGCACCGGGTCCAGCTCTTCCGGCTGCGTCGTACCCACCTCATGCCGACCGCCGAGGCGGAGCTGCGCCGGCTGGCCCGCGGGCTGGGCTACGGCGGCGCGGACGACCTGGTCAAGACCTGGCGGTCCGTGCGGCGCGAGGTGCGCGACCTGCACGAGGCCGTCTACTACCGGCCGCTGCTGCCGGCCACCGCGCTGCTGTCGACGGGCGAGGCGTCGCTCGCGCCGCGGGCGGCCATGGCCCGGTTCGCGGCGATCGGCTACCGGGACCCGGCGGGCGCGATGCGCCACGTCCAGGCCCTGACCGACGGCGTCTCGCGGCGCGCGGCGATCCAGCGGCAGCTCCTGCCGGTGCTGCTCGGCTGGTTCGCCGAGGGGGCCGACCCGGACGAGGGCCTGCTCGCGTTCCGCAAGCTGTCGGACACGCTGGGCTCCACGCACTGGTACCTGCGGCTGCTGCGCGACTCCGCGGAGGCGGCGTCGCGGCTGGCCCAGGTGCTGTCCTCGTCGCGGTACCTCGCCGACGCGATCGGCAAGTCCCCGGAGTCGGTGCGCTGGCTCGCGCAGTCCGACTCGCTGGCGCCGCGCGGGGTGCGCCGGCTCGCCGCGGAGGCCGACGCGCTGCTCGGCCGCGCCCAGGAGGTCGACAACGCGACGGTCGCGCTGCGCGCCCTGCGGCGCCGCGAGCTGGCCCGCACCGGCGTGGCCGAGGTGCTGGGCGAGCTCGGGCCGGTCGACGCCGCCAAGGCCATCTCGGACGCCGCCGACGTCGTCCTCGCGGGCGGGCTGCGCATCGCCGAGCACGAGGCGCGCGCCGAACGGAAGGTCGCGCGCGGCGACGAGCCCGCGCGGCTGCTCATCGTCGCGATGGGCCGGCTCGGCGGCCAGGAGATGGGCTACGGCTCGGACGCGGACATCATGTTCGTCTACGAGGCGGTGGGCGGCGCCGGCGACAAGGAGGCCAACGACTACGCCCTGACCGTGGCCAAGGGGATGCGGCGCATCCTCACGGCCGTCGGCCCGGAGCCGGGCCTGCCCGTGGACGCCGACCTGCGGCCCGAGGGCCGCAACGGGCCGCTGGTGCGGTCATTCGAGTCGTACGTGGAGTACTACGACCGCTGGTCCTCGCCCTGGGAGGCGCAGGCGCTGCTGCGGGCGCGGGCGCTGTCGGGCACCCTCAGCGTGGTCGCGGCCGGCGGCCCCGGCGAGGGTGCGGTGGCGGCGTCGCTGCCCGACGACGGGAGCACGCCCGCCGACGCCGGCGGCGAGCTCGACCTCGGGCCGGGTGCCGAGGGCGGCCGGTCGCTGGGCGCCAGGTTCACGGAGCTGATCGACCCGCTGCGCTACCCGGAGGGCGGGCCCGACGCGTCGGTGCTGCGGGAGGTACGGCGCATCAAGGCGCGCGTCGAGTCGGAGCGCCTGCCCCGCGGCGCGGACCCGGCGCGGCACCTGAAGCTGGGCCGCGGCGGGGTGTCCGACGTCGAGTGGACGGTGCAGCTGCTGCAGCTCCAGCACGCGTTCGAGGTGCCGGGCCTGCGCACCACCGGCACCGTCTCGGCGCTGGAGGCGGCGCGGGAGGCCGGCCTGCTCTCCGACGACGACGCCGAGGTGCTGCTGGAGGCCTGGGTGCTGGCGTCGCGGCTGCGGTCGGCGATCGTGCTGTGGTCCGGTCGCACGACGGGCGCCGGCGTGGACATGCTGCCGCACGACAGCCACGCCCTGACCGGCATCGCGCGGCTGCTCGGCGACGTCGGCACCGGGCCGGAGCTGGAGGAGCTGTACTTGCGGGTCGCGCGCCGGGCGCGCGCGGTGATGGAGCGGGTGTTCTACGGGGCGGAGTGAGGCGCGGCCCGGCGGATGGCCGCTCGGCCGGATGGCCACTCGAAGATGACCATGCACCTGCTGCCAGGCCCGTGAGGTTCCTGGCAGTAGGTGCATGGTCGGTCACCCGAGCGGGGAGTGACCCGGCGTCGCAGGCTTCGGCGTCGACCACAGCGGTTGCTGCCACGGGAGGGGCTGGAGCGGCAGGAACTGCTGTGCTCAACGCCTGCTGTGGCAGCAGCCGCTGTGGTCAACGACTGTCGGCGGAAAAGGCGGGACTGGCGGCGGGGGTGGTCGCTAGCGTCGGGGCGTGATGCCAACAGTGCCGTTCCGTCCCCTGCCGGTCGAGCTCGACGACGTCCGGTACGCGCTCGGGCCCGACTCCCGACGCCGCCCCGGCGTACCGCCCGGCGAGACCGTCGAGCTGCGCCTGGCCGACAGCGCCGTCTACCCCGGCACGACCCGCACCGTGTGGATCCACGTACCCGCCGCCTACGACACCGCCCGGCCCGCCGGGCTCCTTGTGTTCCAGGACGGCTGGTGGTACCTCGACCCCGACGGCGACGTCCGCGGCGGCATCGTGCTGGACAACCTGGTCCACGACGGACGGCTCCCGGTGATGATCGGCGTCTTCGTCGACCCCGGCGTCTTCGAGGACCGAGCGGATCCCGCCGAGCGCAAGAACCGCAACACCGAGTACGACGCCGCCGACGACCGCTACGTCACGTTCCTGCTGACCGAGGTGGTCCCCGAGGTCCGCCGCCGGTACGCCGTCACCGACGACCCCGACCGATGGGGCGTCGTGGGCGGCAGCAGCGGCGGGAACTGCGCGTTCACCGCGGCGTGGCACCGCCCGGACCGGTTCCGCCGCGTGGTCGGCTTCCTGTCCAGCTTCGCCCAGATGCCCGGCGGGAACCCCTACCCCGCGGCGCTGGCCGGCGAGCCCCGCAAGCCGCTGCGGATCTTCCTCCAGGCCGGGCACCGGGACCTCGGCTGGGACCGGCCCGAACGCAACTGGCTCGCCGAGAACCTCCGGGTCGCCGCGGCGCTCGCGGAGGCCGGCTACGACTTCCGGCTCGTGCTGGGCGACGGCGGCCACAACCCGAACCACGCCGGCGTGCTGCTGCCCGACGCGCTCCGCTGGGCCTGGCGGGACGCGGCGCCGTCCGACCCGGCAACCCGACCGCCGTCCGCCTTGCCAAGCGACCCGCCTTCCGGACCGGCAACCGATCCGACCACGGACCCGACCACCGAAGGAGCGCACCGATGAGACGACCCGAGCACCTGCCCGGCTGCCTCGTGCTCACCGGCACGCCCGGCGCCGGCAAGACGACCGTCTCCCGGCTCGTGGCCGAGCGGCTGCCGCGGGCCGCGCAGGTGGACGGCGACGTGTTCGGCCTGATGCTGGTCAGCGGCCGCGCGAACATGATCGACGAGCAGGGCAGCTGGAACCCCGGGCCCGACGGCCTGGCGCAGCTGCGGCTGCGCGCGACGGCCGCCTGCTCCACCGCGGACGACTTCGCGGACGCCGGGTTCACGCCGGTGGTCGACACCGTCGTCGAGACCCGGGCGGAGCTCGCCTACGTCCACGGGCGGCTGCGGGCACGGCCCCTGATGCTGGTGGTCCTGTGCCCGCCGCTGGCGGTGGCGCGGCACCGGAACGCGACCCGGGCCGCCGAGACGCGCGTGGACTACGACGTCGCGCCCCTGGCCCGGAACCAGGAGCGGGAGCTGGGCGACCTGGGCTGGTGGCTGGACTCCGGCGAGCAGACGCCGGAGCAGACCGCCGACCTGATCGTGGCCGGGGCCGCGCGGCGGGCCGTGGTGACCGGAGCCGCTCTGGCGCGGCCGCGGCCCGGCGCAGATTGGCCAGGCTTCACTGCGGGCCTCGAGCGAGCAGGCCTCGAGCGAGCAGGCCTCGAACGGGCACGCCCCGAATAAACCGTTGCCCCGACCCGTGCCGTGGGGGCAGGGTCGGGGGCAACCCGAGAGATTGGAACACCGATGACAGCTGTCACGCCCCGTGCCCTGACCCACCTGACCACGGACGTGACTGCTTTTGTCGTACCTCAACCTCGGGATCGTCGCTCATGTCGACGCCGGTAAGACCAGCCTGACCGAACGCCTGCTGCACCACGCGGGCGTGATCGACCGCCTCGGCTCCGTCGACGGCGGCGACACCCTGACCGACTCGCTCGCGCTGGAGCGCGAGCGCGGGATCACCATCCGCGCATCCGTGGCGTCCTTCCCTGCGGGGGACGTCTCTGTCAACGTGCTCGACACCCCTGGCCACCCGGACTTCATCGCCGAGGTGGACCGCAGCCTCGCCGTGCTCGACGGCGCGGTGCTCGTGCTGTCCGCCGTCGAGGGTGTGCAGGCGCAGACGCTCGTGCTGATGCGCGCCCTGCAGCGCCTGCGGCTGCCGGTGATCGTGTTCGTGAACAAGATCGACCGGCGCGGCGCCCGTCCCGACGCGGTGGCCGACGCCGTCGCGCGCCGCCTCAGCCCCGATGTCCTGCCGGTGCAGCGGGTGCTCGGCGCGGGTACGCCCGCGGCCCGGGTCGAGCCCCTGCCCGACGACGGCCTGCGGGCCTGGCTCGGCGACGAGTCGCGCCGCGGGGCCGCGCACCCGGTGCTGTTCGGGTCGGCGGTGACCGGCGTCGGCGTGCCGGAGCTGGCGGCCGCGCTCGGCACGTACCTTCCCGTCGTGTCCGACGGCACTCACGCCGCTGCGCCGTCCGGCGTGGTCTTCGCGATCGACCGGGAGGACGGCCGCAAGCGGGCGTTCGTCCGGATGCGGGAGGGCGCCCTGCGGGTGCGCGACCGGATCGACCTGGGCCACGGCCGCTCCGAGCGGGTCACGGGCCTGCGGGTCGCGCACCGGGGGACGCTCGAGGCGCGGTCGACGGCGGGGGCCGGCCAGATCGCCGTCGTGCAGGGGCTGGCGACGGCGCGCGTGGGCGACGTCGTCGGGCCCAGGCTGCCGGGGGACGAGCGAGCGAGCCAGTTCCCGCCGCCGTCGTACGAGACGGTGGTGGACGCCGTGCCCGGCGAGCGCGGGCGGCTGTACGCGGCGCTGTCCGAGCTGGCCGAGCAGGACCCGCTGATCCGGGTGCGGCGGCGCGACGAGGAGATCACCGTCTCGCTGTACGGGGAGGTGCAGCGCGAGGTGCTGGCCGCCATCCTGCAGCGGGAGTACCGCGTCGAGGCGCGGTTCGGCGAGGTGCGGACGGCGCGCACGGAGCGGCTGGTTGGCGCGGGGCACGCGGTGGAGATCAAGAAGCAGAACGGGAACGAGTTCCACGCCACGATCGGGCTGCGGGTCGAGCCCGGGACGCCGGGGAGCGGCGTGACGTTCGAGCTGGAGTGTGAGCGCGGGTCGATGCCGCCGGCGTTCTTCGACGCGACGGAGGACACCGTGCGCCTCGAGCTGGCCCGCGGGCCCCTGCACTGGCCGGTCCCGGACGCCCGCGTCGTGATGACCCACTCGGGCTACTCGCCCCGGCAGAGCCACATGCACCAGAAGTTCAACAAGGCCATGTCGAGCACGGGGGCCGACTTCCGCGGCCTGGCGCCGCGCGTGCTCGCCGCGGCGGTCCGGCGCGCCGGGACGGTCGTGTGCGAGCCGGTGCACCGGTTCGTGATCGAGCTGCCGGAGGACACCGTGGGCCCGGTGGCCTCGCTGGTGGGCCGGCTGGGCGGGATGCCGTTCGAGTCGCGGGCCTCCGGCAGCGGCATTGTGGTGATGCGCGGCGAGATCCCGGCGGCGAGCGTCGCTGCGCTGCAGCGGGACCTGCCAGGCCTGACCCACGGGGAGGGCATGTGCCGCACGGAGCACGACCGCTTCGAGCCGGTGCGGGTGGGGGTGCGGGCGTTGCGCGGCGGCGCTGCCGGCTCCGCGGCCGGCTCCACAAAACGGACATGCAGTTGCTGCCAGGACGGGGGCGGTCCTGGCAGCAACTGCATGGTCGGGGTGGTCAGGAACTGACGCCAGCCGCGTGCAATGCGTGAAGGGCGTGAGTCGCGTGCCGGCCCCAGTGCGTCTCGAACCCGAACCGCCAGTCCCAGAGCACGTCGGCCGGGTCCGCACCGGAGTCCAGCCAGTCCAGCCCCGAACGAAGGTCGCGCCAGATGTCGGCCAGGTCGTCGGCAGCGTGACGTCGGCCTCGCCGACCCCGCTGGGTAATGCCGTCCAGTACGCCGCAGACGAGCCGAGTGCCTGGTCCAGCGCGGCAAACCTGGCGTTCCAGGCCGCGTGACCGATGCTCGGCGAGATCTCCGACGTCGTGACCTCGACGTCGGGCAGGGCGACCGCCGCAGCCACGAGTGCTGCAACCCGCGCCCTGAGCCTGCGCACCAGCGCTCGCTCGTCCGCAGCGTCGAGCGGTTCGGCCTCGACGGCCTCCACCTCAGCGCAATACGCCTCCGCGGCGTTCCGGAACGCGACGAAGGCCGGATCGTTCAAGTGCGAGCCCTCAGTCACGGGGCCACTCCACCGTCTCGAACATCGGCTGGTGCGCATGGGGAGTCTTCCGGTGTGGCACAGCGGGAGGCTACCGGCCGTGCGCCCGGCCTGCTAGCCTCCCTCCCGATGATGACCTTCACGATCACCAGATTGGAGGTCCGGTACACCGCAGGTGAGTGCTGATGCACTCATCGAGGTCGACCGAGAACCTCCGGCTCCTTTCCTGGCAGCGGGTACGTGAGTACGCCGTACCGCCGCCGATGATCGAGACCTCCACGGCCCGCCGTCAGGTGGGCGACTGGGCGGGCGCCTGCGCGGCAGCCCACGTGGACGTCGACGTGGACCTTCGCGAGCTCCGACGTCGTCATGGCGTCGAGCTCGGTGCTGCCGTCCGGGCGGACCTCCGCCATCTCGCCCCTGACCTGCTGCGCTGGCACATGCCGCGGGTGCTGCCCGACGGCCTGCTCCGGCCCGGTACCACCTCCACGCTCGCCCGGTACCCCCTGCCCGACGGCGGCACGGGGCACCTGGTGGTCCGGACCCCGCCCGCGTGGGCGGCAGGGCCACAACGGATGAGCCTGGCATGGTGGGACGCCGCCGACGCGGCAGCACAGCACCCGGATCGGCGGTTCCGGCTCGACCTGCACCGGCACCTCTGGGATGCGCGGCGCGGCGACGAGCTGGCCGGACGAGCCGGGCGCGCCCCGGACGCAGCCGCACCAGTCGGTCCCGGAGCTGCCGCGGTTGTGCCGGCGGACTGGGCGGTGGCCAGATGGGCGGCGGAAGCCGCACTCCTCGTCGAGTCGGACGGCGTCCCCGACGGCGGCGTCGCGGTACATCTGGGCGCCAGGCGCCTGGTCCTGCGCCCGGACCACACCGGAACCCCGCAGCCGCCCACGCCCGAAGGCCTCGCGGACCTGCTCGACGACGGCCGGCTCTCCGGAACCCCGCGACGCCGCCGGGTACCCGGCATCGCGGCGCTCCCGCACGCCGCGACCTGGGTGCCACCCGACGTCCTGCTCCTGCGGGCAGGGCTGATCGCGCCCGGCGACCTGCACCCGCTCGTCGCCCAGGCGCTGGCCCCGGGCAGCACACGCGGCCGACGTCCGGCACCGGTACCGGGCACACGACACGTGGACTGCCGCGGCGAGGCGCACCGGCTGGCCGTGGTCGACGGCGTCCTCACCGCCCTCGACCACCCTCCGGACCAGATCCGGCGCGAGGAGCTGCTGGCACGGCTCGGCGGCACGCCGCTGCCCTGCCTCCACGTCATCGACCAGCTGCACCGCGCGCCGACGGCGCTCGCGGACGTGCGCGCGCGGCTCGACCACGGCGACGTCGACTCCGCCCTGGCCACGGTCGAGCACCTCCTGGGCGCCGAGGCGGTGCTCCGGGCCGGCGACCTTCAGGACGAGCTGGCCGCGGTGGCAGCAGGACGAGCCGCGTACGGCGCGTACCGGGCGGGCCTGTTGCCGCTGCTGCTCGATGTCGACCCTGAGGCCCCGCCCGATCCGTGGGCCCGCTCCGACCGGGGCTTCCGCGCGTCCGTGGTCGCTTCCTCTACACCCCGCCGTCAGCGCGACCGGCGTGCCCGCCGCAGCCTCACGGCGTCCCACTGACCTGCCCGGCACTTACCTGCCCGGCACTGACCTGCCTGGCATCGCCCGGATCCCTACCACCCAAAGGTGACCCATGACTTCTCAGCTCTCCGTAGCCTCCGACCTCCTGTCCCTGCTCACCGGCTCGACGACCGAACCACGTCCCGAACCGCAGCTCACCGCGCTCACGCTGGCGGTGGCTGCCGACGTCCCCGTGCTCCTGTGGGGTGAACCGGGCATCGGCAAGACCTCGGCGATCACCCAGCTCGCCGACTCGCTGGGCCTGCCCCTGACCACCGTCATCGCGAGCGTGCACGAACCGTCCGACTTCAACGGCCTCCCGGTCATCGGTGACGACCCGGCGCGTCTCGGTGTGCCGATGGCCCCGCCGGACTGGGCCGTCCGCCTGGCCGACGCCGGCCGGGGGCTGCTCTTCCTCGACGAGCTGTCCACGGCCCCGCCGGCCGTGCAGGCGGCCCTCCTACGGGTCGTCCTGGAACGCCAGGTCGGCGCGCTCCGGCTGCCCGACGGCGTCCGCATCGTGGCCGCGGCGAACCCACGCGGCTCGGCCGCCGACGGCTGGGAGCTCAGCGCTCCACTGGCCAACCGGTTCGTGCACCTGCCGTGGCGGCACGACCCCGACGTCGTCGTCCGCGGGCTGAGCGGGACCTGGCCGAGCGCCGTCCTGCCACGGCTCGACGCGCAGCGGCTCCCCGACGCCGTGGCGTTCGCCCGGCGAGCCGTGTGCACCTTCCTGGAGGCGCGGCCCGCGCTCATGCACCAGCTGCCGACCAGCGAGACCCGTCGTGGCGGCGCCTGGCCGTCACCACGCAGCTGGGAGACGGCGCTGCGTCTCGTCGCGTTCGCCACGGCAGCCGACGTGGACCGCGATGTCCTCTCGCTGCTGGTCAAGGGCGCCGTGGGCGACGGACCGGGCTTCGAGCTGCTGGCGGCGATCGACCGGCTCGACCTGCCTGATCCGGAGACGCTCCTCGCCGACCCTGCCTCGGCTGTGCTGCCCGAGCGAGGGGACCTGCGTCTGGCGGTCCTGGACGCCGTCGTGCTGGCGGTGAAGAAGCGGCCGGACGAGGGCCGGTGGACCGCTGCGTGGGAGGTGCTCGTCCGGGCCCTGGAGACCGGCGCACCCGACCTGCTCGTCACGCCGGTCATGACGCTGTCGACACTGCGCCGACCGGACTGGGCGGTGCCCGCCGCCATCGAACGGCTCGCGGTTGCTGTGCCGCTGGGCAAGCACGCCGGCCTGCTGCCCGTGAGCGCGTGACGACGGCCATGGACACCGAGAAGCTGTATGCGGCCCGGCTCAGGGCCTGCCACCTGCGGCCCTACCTGGCGACGGCCCTGTTCGCCCTGGAGGTGGTGCCGACCTCGACGGTGCCGACCATGGCCGTCGACCGGTACTGGCGGTGCTACGTCTCGCCGGTTTTCGTCGAGCGGACGCCGCTGGACGAGCTCGCCGGGGTGTGGGTGCACGAGGTCTCCCACCTGCTGCGGGACCATCACGGCCGCGGCAACCGGCTCACTGGGGCTCGCACCGGGGCTAAGGCGCGCGTCCGGCGGTTCCAGATCAACCTGGCCGCCGACTGCGAGATCAACGACGACATCGTCGACGACGACCTGCCGCTGCCTTCGGGTGTCGTCACTCCCGCCCGGCTGCACCTCAAGCCGGGCCTGCTGCTGGAGGAGTACGTCAACGACATCAGTCCTGGTCCCCTGACGGACCCGTACGCCTGGCACGACTGCGGCAGCGGTGCGGACGGACAGGACCGGGCCTGGGACCTGGGGGAAGGGAACTCCCCGGGCCTGTCCGAGTCGGAACGGCAGGCCGTCAGGTTCCGGGTCGCTCGCGGGATCGTCGGGGCACCCGGTGACGCGCCCTCGGGGTGGCAGCGCTGGGCCAACGACGTCGTGCATCCGCCGCAGGCCTGGCGCGACCTGCTGGGCGCCGCCCTTCGCTCGGCGGTCACGAGCAACGGCGTCGGCGACAACTACACCTACGGGCGCCCCGGCCGGAGGAGTGCGTCATTGCCGGGGGTGATCCTGCCGAGCCTGCGCCGCCGGCCGCCGCGGGTCAGCGTGGTCATCGACACGTCCGGTTCGGTGAGCGACGACGAGCTCGGCACCGCACTCCTTGAGGTCTCCGCGATCCTGAAGGCGGTGGGCGGACGACGCGACCTGGTGACGGTGCTGTCGTGCGACGCGGCCGTGCACACGGCGGGACGCGTGTGTCAGGCGGAAGGGATCCCGCTCATCGGGGGTGGGGGCACGGACCTGACGACGGGAATGGCGGCAGCCCTCGGCCGTCACCCGAAGCCTGACGCGCTCGTCGTCCTGACCGACGGCCAGACGGCGTGGCCCTCCGTCAGGCCTTCGTGCCGAACAGTGGTGGGCCTGTTTCCTCGGCCGAGCGAGTGGAACGAGGACCATGACTACCAGCCCCCGTCGCCGCCGTCGTGGGCCCGGGTGGTGCGGCTCGGGTGACTCCCGGGCGGCGCTGGCCATGTCGACCATGCAGTTGCTGCCAGGATCGGCGCGGTTCTGGCAGCAACTGCATGGTCATCGGGTGCGAGGCGACCAGGAACGGTACTCCGGGCCTGGCTGCCCGAAGTCGAGCCCGTTCTCGTCGAGGGCGTTGTGGACGAGCACCCGACCGTTCTCGAAGACGACTCCGACGGCGACCATCCCGTTCGCCAGGTCGGGCTCGGGCCCCCGCCACTCAAGAAGCTGCCCGGCGAGCGCCCGCTGCCCGTGCAGGCGCGAGAGGCCGGCCAGCGTGTCATCGCGCCAGACGAGCTTGCTCCCCGGCCAACGGACCGCGGAGCGGGCATCGATGGTGTTCCAGGTGATCGAGAGCTCGTCGAATTTCTCGTGCTGGACCTCCAGCTGCTCGTCCCCGAAGTCGAACAGCACCGGCGCGTCGGCGAACCATGAGTCGTCCTCGACGTCCCAGAGCACCCAAGCGTGCCTGAGTACTCGGCCTGCCAGTGCGTCCAGGCGATCTCCATGTGTAGTGGCGATCGCATCGAGCCCACGCTGGTAGTTCGTCTTGTAGTGCTCGATGCCGAAGTACCAGTCCGCCCATGCATCGAGGGTCTCGGTGTCTCCGACGATCCGCTGTTCGTCAGCTCGTCCGATATCGTCCATGGGCGCGAGCGTAGGGCGGCAGCGCACCCTCCGACATCTCGTTTTCGACGGGAGATCGTCGAGAACGGGAGACGATCCCCAGCGCGACCTCCGCCTCAGATCCTGGCTGCGTCAGTCGTCTCGTCCGGGAAGACGAGCCTGCCCTCGCTGACCTCCCGCGCGTCCGCCCGTTGGTGACCCACTGCCCTCCACAGCGCGTGGCCTGCGGCATACCGAACATCACCCGGGAAGGTGTCCACGTTCGACGTCTGGATCGACGTCACGACGGCGAAGAACGCGTCACTTCCGGCCGGTAGGGCGGCGAGCGCCTGCTCTGCGCCGTCGACCGCCTCCTCGACCAGTGCGGTATCGGTGTCGAGGGCGTACGCGTGCGTGCCGTACGCGTCGAGACGCCAGGCGAAGGGCGCGGTCCCGGCACTGACGGTGTTCGTCGTGGCACGTTGTGCGGCGACGACGACGTGGGCGTAATGGAACAGCCGGTCGTGCACGCGCCGCAGGCGGTACTCGCCGACGGCGAACGATGGATCGTTCATCGAAGATGACCGATCGCGACGTCAGGAAGGCTCATGCCCGGTGTCAGCTTCCGGTGGGCAAGAACCGAACCCGGTCGACCGGGATCGCGACGGGCTTTCCGATCGTGCCCTCCGGCGGGACGCCGGTCATCTCGACCACCGTGACGGCAGGACCGGACCGGACGACGAGAACGCCGTCCGGATCCAGTCGTTCGGCCACTCCCAGCAGCCACGAACGGTGGTCGCCATCGGCGCTGGGCACCGAGGTCGCCCCGGGCACGACGTCGTCCCACGGACACGCCCGGTCGATGTCCACCTCGATGTCGACAGCGCCGCCGACCACTGGTCGCGGCCCGTCCCACGCGCCGCGCAGCCTTCCGGCCGGGCCATCCACCACCACGTTTGACGCCGCGCCCTCGTCGGCGGCCAAGACGGTGCACCCGCATCCCCAACACCCCTGTCCTGCCGTAGTTCTCGGCGACGTCATGAAGCCGTTGGTTGACCGGATCGACCCCACCGACGGCATCGATCACGAAAGCCTTGGCGTCGGCCAGGGACATGTCGAAGGCGCGGTGCATACCCAGGATCGCGGTGATCATCGAGCCGGTGGCAGCGTGCACCGCGACAGGGGTGGCTGCCTTGACCGCCTTGACGAAGGCCCAGATCTCCGCGTGAACGACCGGCCAGGGCCGCGGCTCCGTCGTCGTCGGCCCGTAGTGGGACCCGATCGTCCAACCGTCCACCGTGTTGACGATCCGCACGGCACCCAGAACCTCGTACGCCATGGACTCGAACGCGAAGTCGTCCTGCGGCTCGTCCTTCGCCGGGGCCCACAGCTCCAGCGCCCGGGCCAGCTCGGCCACAGGGAACGACGGCTCGGCGAAGATGACGTCCCGGCCTTCGCGGACGGAGAAGTCGGCCTCCACGTCCAGCAGGAACTCCGCGCCTGTCATTGCCCCCAGGCGGTGCGCGGCCCGCAGGAGCTCGACACGACCGGGCAGATCCGGTGCGCCCACAGTGCCGAAGCGCAACAGCGCGGTCGGCTCGTCCGAGATCTGCACCGTAGCCACTCCCCAGTCACCGGCAGCAGCAGGAGCTGCTCGTCCCGGATCATCTCAGACGGGAGCGCCCCTGTTGCCCGACCCCTCACGCCGGCCGCGCCACCCCCGCGATCGGCACCGGCCCGGGCGCAACCCCCGTCGTCTCCCGCCGCCGCAGGAAGACCTTGATGATCTCCTCGATCACCAGCAGGCTCAGCGCCAGCGCGATGCAGAGGCCCCACTGCTGCGCGTCGAGCCCCGTCGTCCCGAAGATCTGCTCCAGCAGGTCGATGGTCGTGATCGCGATGATCGCCAGCAGCGCCAGCCCGTACCGTCGCAGCTGGGCGACGCCGGGCAGCGCGTCGCGGTCGAAGATCGTGCCGAGCTGGTCGCGGGAGAGCAGGCCGGCGAGCACGTGGAAGAGCGACAGCGTGGTGAGCAGCATGGTCGCCGCGACGATCGGGCCGCTCAGGCCGAGGCCGAGCTGGTACGCCACGAGCGACCCGGCGGTCATGATCGCGCCCTGCACGCACAGCCGGATCCAGGCCGTCCGGGACAGGACCGGCGCCCCGACCGGGCGCGGGGGCCGGTCCATCAGGCCCTTGGTGGGCTTGTCGAAGCCGAGCGCGATGGCGATCGGGATGTCGACGACCATGTTCAGCCACAGGATCTGCAGCGGGTTCAGCGGCGTGCCCGCCGCGATGTTCAGGATGCCCGCCACCAGGAAGATCGCGATGTACGCGACCAGCGTGGACATCTGGAAGCGCAGGTACTTCACGAGGTTGTCGTAGAGGCTGCGGCCGTACGAGACGGCGTTCACGATGGTCGCGAAGTTGTCGTCAGTCAGGATCATCACCGCGGCCTCCTTGGAGACCTCGGTCCCGGTGATGCCCATCGCGACGCCGATGTCGGCGGCCTTGAGCGCGGGCGCGTCGTTGACGCCGTCGCCGGTCATGGACACCACGTTGCCCGACCGCTTGAGCAGCTGCACCAGCCGGATCTTGTCCTCGGGCGCCACCCGCGCGACCACCCCGATGTCCTGGAGCTGCACCAGCAGCTCCTCGTCGGTCAGGTCCGCGAACTCGGCGCCCGTCAGCGCGCGGCCCTCGATCCCGAGCTCCGCGGCGATCGCCGCCGCCGTGGTGGCGTGGTCGCCCGTGATCATGCGCACCCGGATCCCCGCCGACCGGCACTCCGCGATCGCCTTCCTGGCCTCCGGCCGCGGCGGGTCCACGATGCCCACCATCGCCAGCAGCGTCAGCTCGCTGACCAGGGCGATCAGGTTCCGGCCGTGCGTCCGGGCGACCTCGAAGACCGCCGGGTCGACGTCGCGCCGGGCCACGACCATCACGCGCTCGCCGGAGTTCGCCATGCGGTTGTTCGCCTCGAGCGCCAGGCCGCGGTTCTCGTCGGTGATCGGCACGACGGCGCCGTCGGGGGAGCGGTAGGAGGTGCCGCGCGCGATGAGCACGTCCGGGGCGCCCTTCACGAAGCAGCGCACCACAGGCCGCCCGTCGTCGTCGGTCATCTCGTGGAAGGTGGCCATGAACTTGTACTCGGAGTCGAACGGCACCTCGGCCAGGCGCGGGTAGTCCCGCCGCGTGGCCTCGATGTCGAGCCCGCCCTTGGCGCCCAGCACGATCAGCGCGCCCTCGGTGGGGTCGCCGATCAGATTCTCGCCGTCGAGCACGGCGTCCGCGCACAGCACCATCGGCAGGAGGTACGGGTCGAGGTCGGTGCCCGACCCGCCCACGTGCTTGATCTCGCCGGCGGTGCCGTAGCCCTCGCCCGTGACGGCGAAGACCGGGTGGCCCGGGACGGCCAGCTCGCGGGCGGTCATCTTGTTGAGCGTGAGGGTGCCGGTCTTGTCGGAGCAGATCGCCGACGTCGAGCCGAGCGTCTCCACCGCGGGCAGCCGCTTGACGATCGCGTGGCGGCGCGCGATCTCGCGGGTGCCCATGGACAGCAGGGCGGTGACGACGGCGGGCAGGCCCGTCGGGATCGCCGCGACGGCCAGCGCGACGCCGGTAATGAACAGCGCGTCGAACGACTCACCCCGGATCAGCCCGAGGACGACGACGAAGACCAGCGCGACGGCGGCGATCGACGCAATGATCTTGGACAGGCCGTCCAGCTGCTTCTGCAGCGGCGTCTTGTCCGCCTCGGTGCTCGCCAGCAGGTTCGCGATGTGGCCGATCTCGGTGTTCATGCCGGTCGCGGTCACGACCATCTCGCCGCGCCCGCGCGTGACCGAGGTGTTCATGTAGGCCATGCAGGTCCGGTCGCCGAGGGGGACGTCGTCGCCCGCCACCGGGTCGGTGGACTTCGCGACCGGGAGGCTCTCGCCGGTCAGGGCCGCCTCCTCGATCTCCAGGGTGGCGGCCAGCGTGATCCGGCCGTCGGCGGGCACGCGGTTACCCGCCTCGACCAGGACGACGTCGCCGGGCACCAGCTCGCCGGCGTCGACCTCGACCGCCTGACCGTCGCGCCGGACCCGCGCGACCGTCTTCATCATCTGCGCCAGCGCGGCGACGCTCTCCTCCGCCTTGGCCTCCTGCCGCAGGCCGATGACCGCGTTGAACAGGGTCAGGCCCGCCAGCACGATCGAGGTGCCGACGTCGCCGGTGACCAGCAGGTTCACGACGGCGGCCACCAGCAGCACGATCTGCATGAAGTCGCGGTACTGCCGCCCGAACGCCTGGAGGGCCGACTCCTTCTTGGCCGCGACCAGGCGGTTCGCGCCGTACATGTTCAGCCTGCGGGTCGCCTCGGCGGCGCTGAGCCCCTCCACGACGTCCACATGGAGCCGGTTGGCGACCTCGATCGCGTGGGTGGACGCCGGGTCCACCGAGATCCGGCCGACGGTCCGCGTCATGGTCGCCTCCAGCGCGCTCCATCGGGCGCACCCTGAAGCCAGGCGACGCCTCCTCCGCAAACCACACGATGACGGACGCCGGGGCGCCGGACCTCCCCCGAAACGGGCGACCGTGGGCGTGGACGACGACGCCGGGCTGTGGCCTTGGACGCGCGCTGTCACGAGGCGGGCGCGTGTCGCAGGTTCGTGGTCGGCGAGATGCGCCCTCAAGCATGAGGATGGTGGGCTGAGGCTGCAATTCCTCAACTGGACGTCTGCCAGGCCTTGCTGAACTGGTGTCTCTGAGCCCCACTGCTGAGGCACTCACCGAGGTGGGCAACCGGCACCTGATGGCAAGCAAGGAGCGACAGTGTCAGAACCGAAAGTCGAGTTCGGCTGGCAGCGGCACAGGCGGACGGGCCTCGTGCTCGACGTCGTCCTTCGCCTCGGTTCCAATGCACCAGGAGAGCCGAAGATCCGAGCCGTGCAGTCCGGCCTGCATGCCGTCTGGATCATCCCAGAACGCCAACCAGATGGGCTGTTCGGTCCTACTGCTCTCTCAGCACCCCTGATCCTCGACTCGCGGCCGTCACTGACCCCGGGGGATGAGGCTCCTGCGCGAGTTCATCCGATGCACCTGGAGCCCTGGGACCGTGTCGTGGTCGGTGACGAGCTGGTGCTGGTTACGGAAGGAAGCCTCAGGCCTATGGGAACGGCAACGGTAACGGCCGTGCGGACGGAAGAGCGGTCTGCCGGGCCGTAGATCGTTCGGCAGGCCAGCCGGTGCCCAGCGGCCGATCACCACAGCAGTTCCTGCCAGCACAGGCTCCTCGTGGCAGCAACCGCTGTGCTCAACGCCGTCTGCACGCCGTGTCGGGCGCGTGGATCACGGGGGCGGCTCGGTAGTCATCTGCCCCAGGCCCTTGGCCAGCGCGCCGATGCTTCGCGCCAGATCGGCGAGCGCTTGCGTCGTCGCCTCGTCGCCGCCCGTCAGCCCGGAGAGGCGGCTGTATGCCTGGCCGGCCCACTCCTCCGCTGACCTGAAGCTGCTCATTGCTTCGTCGGTGCTCATAGTTCGACGATGCCACGCCGCCCTGATTCGGCACTCCGGGGCCAGGGTGAACTCCGACGGCCCTTGCGGCGGCGGGCCCTGGACCTGGGCAGTTGCCCGAGAGCTACCCCCCGAGAGCACGAGAAACGGCGGCCGACGCCGCACGACGTCGCGAGACGAAGTGCGGGTCAGCCGCCGTTCCGGGGCATCTCAGCAGGTCACGGGGGACCGACTGTCAGATGTCGTAGTACAGCTCGAACTCGTGCGGGTGCGGCCGCAGGCGGATCGGGTCGATCTCGTTCTCGCGCTTGTACGCGATCCAGGTCTCGATCAGGTCCTCCGTGAACACGTCACCGGCGGTGAGGTACTCGTGGTCGGCCTCGAGCGCGTCGAGCACGCCACCGAGCGACGTCGGGACCTGGGCGATCTGCGCGTGCTCCTCGGGCGGCAGCTCGTAGAGGTCCTTGTCGACCGGGGCCGGCGGCTCGATGCGGTTCTTGATGCCGTCCAGGCCGGCCATCAGCATCGCGGCGAACGCCAGGTACGGGTTCGACGACGGGTCCGGCGCACGGAACTCGATGCGCTTCGCCTTCGGGGAGGTACCCGTGATCGGGATACGGATCGAGGCGGAGCGGTTGCGGGCCGAGTAGACGAGGTTCACGGGAGCCTCGAAGCCCGGCACCAGGCGGTGGTACGAGTTCACCGACGGGTTCGTGAAGGCGAGCAGCGACGGCGCGTGCTTCAGGATGCCGCCGATGTACCAGCGGGCCAGGTCGGACAGGCCGCCGTAGCCCTTCTCGTCGTAGAACAGCGGCTCGCCGTTCTTCCAGAGCGACTGGTGCGAGTGCATGCCCGAGCCGTTGTCGCCGAAGATCGGCTTCGGCATGAACGTGGCCGACTTGCCGGCCTCGAACGCGACGTTCTTGATGACGTACTTGAACTTCATCAGGTCGTCGGCGGCGTGCAGCAGGGAGTTGAACTTGTAGTTGATCTCCTGCTGGCCGGCGGTGCCCACCTCGTGGTGCGCGCGCTCGACGGAGAGGCCGACCTGGCCGAGGGTCTTGACCATGTCGTCGCGGAGGTCCGCGAAACGGTCGCTCGGCGAGGTGGGGAAGTAGCCGCCCTTGTACCGGGTCTTGTACCCGAGGTTGCCACCCTCCTCCTCACGGCCGGTGTTCCAGGCGGCCTCGACGGAGTCGATCGAGTAGAAGCTCTCGTTCGCGGCCGTCTTGAAGCGCACGTCGTCGAACACGTAGAACTCGGCCTCGGCACCGAAGAACACGGTGTCGGCGATGCCGGTCGACTTCAGGTACGCCTCGGCCTTGGCCGCGATGTTGCGCGGGTCGCGGGCGTAGGCGTCACCCGTGAACGGGTCCACGATCGAGAAGTTCACGATCAGCGTCTTGGCCTTGCGGAACGGGTCGATGTACGCCGTCGCGATGTCCGGCACGAGCTTCATGTCGGACTCGTGGATCGCCTGGAACCCGCGGATCGACGAGCCGTCGAACATGAGGCCCTCGCTGAAGGCGTCCTCGTCGAACTGCTCGACCGGGATGTTGAAGTGCTGAGTGACACCCGGCAGGTCGATGAACCGGACGTCGACGAACTCCACCCCCTCGTTGCGGGTGAAGGCGATCGCCTCCTCGGCGTTGTTGAACATCTGCGCTCCTTGCTCGCTCGATAAGTCCAGGGGGAGTCCGTCGCACCGTGCCGAATGAGCTGGGGCTTGCACGCGGATCGCCACGAACCTAAGGGCAGGTGGTTTCTCTCGGGTTACTGATTGTTGCCGGAGTGTTTCTCGCGCCTCTCGACCGTGTAACCGTGGGGCGATGTGCTGGTGGTAGCTCCGGCAGCTTCCCCACAGCGTGCCAGAACTCACATGGCGAGGCCCGGCGGCGTCCGTCCATCGGACGCCCGGGGACCGGTCGGCGGACTGACTGCGGACTGACTGCGGACGGGCGAAGGGGGCGCCACCCGGGGGGGGGGCGCCCCCCTCGAGGTGAGGGGGGGCGGCCGGCGGGCGGCGCCCCGGGAGCGACCCCCCCAGCCCCGTCGGGCGGGCCGGGGGCCGGGGGGGGGCGGGGGGTTTTAAAC
>NZ_JBHVEG010000024.1:0-55931 GCF_042802395.1 Promicromonospora sp. NPDC057488 | reverse complement strand
CGATAACTTCACAACCACACTCACACGAGCTAAAAATCAAGTTCATTGCGTGTCGCGTCCACTATGCGGTTCCCGAGTCACGGGCACCAACCCCCTACAACCCCTACCGGTTTAACTGGTGTGAGCGGTTGGGTGTGGGGTTGCCTGTTCTCGATAGTGTTACGGTGGTCATAGCGTGGGGGAAACGCCCGGTCCCATTCCGAACCCGGAAGCTTAGCCTCACAGCGCCGATGGTACTGCCCTGGTGACGGGGTGGGAGAGTAGGACGCCGCCGGACAACCATTCCCAGGAGGGGGTGGAGCAGCAGCCCGTCAGGGTTGTCTGCTCCACCCCCTACCTGCATTCCCGGAACACCTGCATTCCCGGCACAACATTCGCAGCCGGCGGGTGGCATTCGAGGGCTCGGCCCGAGCCGGCGTCCGGCATGTGCGCGAGTTGCGGGGCGCGCAGCGCCCGCGGCTATCGTGGCGGTGTGAACGCAGACTCGACCCGCACTGCCGCGGGCTCCACCAGCACCCAGCCCGCAAGCAGCACCGAGGCGGCGTGGCGTCGCGAGCACTTCGTGTCGCTGCTGCGGTTCGCCGAGGCCTCGATTCGTACGGACGGCGCTGCGTGCTGGCTCGACGACGAGGGTCGACCCGACAGTTCGCACCCCGTCGAGACCTGGATCACGGCCCGGATGGCGCACACCTTCGCCGTCGGGCATCTGCTGGGGGTGAGCGGGACCGAGGAGTACGCGACGCGTGCGATCGCCGGGCTCCGTGAGGTGCTGGCCGACGCCGAGTTCGGCGGCTGGCTCGCCGCGCGCGGCGAGGGCGACGAGCTGGTCGGGACCAAGGAGGCGTACGCGCACGCGTTCGTCGTGCTCGCCGCCTCGACCGGCAAGGTGGCCGGCATCGCCGGCGCCCCGGAGCTGCTCACCGACGCCCTCGCGGTGCTGGACGCGCGGTTCTGGGAGCCGGAGCGGAACCTGCACCTCGACGAGCGGTCGCGCGACTGGGCCACCGCGTCGGACTACCGCGGCGTGAACGCGAACATGCACTCCGTCGAGGCGCTGCTCGCCGCCCACGCCGCGACCGGGGACAGCATGTGGCTGGAGCGTGCTTCGGCCATCGGTGACCAGGTCGTGAGCTGGGCAGAGGCCAACGACTGGCGGATCCCCGAGCACTTCGACGCCGACTGGAACCCGCTGCTGGAGTACAACGCGGACCGCCCCCGCGACCAGTTCAAGCCGTACGGCGCCACGCCCGGGCATGGGCTGGAGTGGGCCCGCCTGCTGCTGCAGATCGACGCCGAGGCGAACACACCTGGCGTGCGCACCGCTGCTGCCGCCGCGCTCTTCGACCGGGCTGTCGCGGACGGCTGGGATGCGCAGGGCGGGGGCGGCTTCGTCTACACGACGGACTGGTCCGGCACGCCCGTCGAGCCCCGCCGCTTCCACTGGGTCGCCGCCGAGGGCGCTGCCACGGCCAACGTCCTGGGTCGCGTCACCGGGGACGCCCGCTACACCGAGCTCGAGCGCGAGTGGTGGGCCTGGATCCGGGAGTACCTCGTGGACGACGAGCACGGCTCGTGGCACCACGAGCTCGACACCGAGAACCAGCCGTCCGGGCTCACCTGGGTGGGCAAGCCCGACGTCTACCACGCGGCGCAGGCCGTGATCCTGCCGGAGCTGCCGCTCACGGGCTCGTTCGCGGCCTCGGCGCGGCAGGCCGGCCAGATCCTGGCCTGACGAGGGCTGGGCCTGACGAGGGGCTGGGCCCGACGGAGTGTCAGGCCCAGCCTCGGACGGCAGCACACCCACGACGCAGCACACCCGCCACGGGCCACCCGAGCCCAGAGAACAGCAGCCCAGTGATTACGCCGGGTACAGGTCGACCTCGGTCGCCTTGACGGTGAACCACACCTCGTCACCCGGCGTGATCGCGAGGTCGGCCGCGGCCTGCGGGGTGATGTCCGCGCTGAGCCGGCCCGCCCGCACCCGGACCAGGTCGCCCTGGGGTTCGAGGGCGGTGACGGTCACGGGCCAGGAGTTGCGCGGCGAACCGGTCGCGCGCGCGGGGAACACAGAGACGGTCACGGGCCGGAACGCGGCGACCATCGGCGTCCCTGTGACCGGGACAGCGCGGTCAGCCTGATCGGACCGCTCGGCGCCCCCACCGTCGTCGTGCAGGCGGCCGTGGACCAGGTCGCCCGCGGCGGTGCGGACTGCGTCGTCGCCGGCGGACCAGGTGCCCGACGTGATGTTCAGGCCCGCGATGCGCGCGGCGAAGGCGCTGCGCGGCCGGGACAGCACCTCACGGGTGGGCCCGTGCTCGACGACGCGTCCGCCGTCGAGCACGACGACGCGGTCGGCGAGCAGGAGCGCGTCCAGGACGTCGTGCGTGGCGATGACGACCGTGCGGTCGGCGAGGACCTCCCGGAGCAGGTGCCGCAGCGCCGGCGTGACGTCCACGTCCAGGGCGGCCATGGGCTCGTCGAGCAGCAGCAGGCGCGGCTCCGCGGCCAGGGCCCGGGCCACGGCGACGCGCTGGGCCTGCCCGCCGGAGACGGCCGACGGCCGGCGTCCGCCGAGGTCGGGCAGGCCGATGCGGTCCAGCCAGCGGTCGGCCTCGAGGGCCGCCGTGCGGCGGGAGGCGCCGCGGGAGCGCGGGCCGAACGCGATGTTGTGCCGCACCGAGAGGTGGGGGAAGAGCAGCGGGTCCTGCGCCAGCAGGGCCACCTGGCGTGCGTGCGGCGGCACCCAGGCGCGGGTGCGGCCGGCCTCGACGTGGGTGAGGGTGCGGTCGTCGAGGGTGACGCGTCCGTCCTGCGGGCGCAGCAGCCCGGCGGCGATCGCGAGCAGCGTGGACTTGCCGGCGCCGTTGGGGCCGAGCAGGGCGACGGTCTCGCCGTCGGCGACCTCGAGGTCGACCTGGACGTCGCGTTCGGGCAGGTGCGCCGACAGGGAGAGGCTCACAGGGCGCTCCTGCTGCGCCGGGTCAGGCCGATCACGAGCACCGCGACCGCCACCAGCACGAACGACAGGGCGACGGCGGCGTCGGGGTCGGTCTCCCGCTGCAGGTAGATCTCCAGCGGGAGGGTGCGCGTGACGCCCTGCAGGCTGCCCGCGAACGTGATGGTCGCGCCGAACTCGCCCAGGCACCGGGCGAACGAGAGCACGGTCCCGGACAGCAGGCCCGGCCACACCAGGGGCAGCGTGACGCGGAACAGGACCGTGGTGGGCCGCGCGCCCAGGGTGGCCGCGACGACGTCGTACCGCGTGCCGGCCGTGCGGATGGCGCCCTCCAGGCTGATCACGAGGAACGGCAGCGCCACGAACGTCTGCGCCAGCACGACGGCGGCCGTGGAGAACGCGATCTGGATGCCCGCCAGCTCCAGGGACTCGCCGAGCAGCCCGCGGCGTCCGAACGTGTACAGCAGCGCGATACCGCCGACGACGGGCGGCAGCACGAGCGGGACCAGCACCAGCGAACGCAACAGGTCGATCCCCGCGAAGCGGGCGCGGGCGAGGACCAGCGCCAGCGGCACGCCGACCACCAGGCAGAGCAGCGTGCTCACCGCGGACGTGCGCAGGCTCAGCAGCAGTGCCGCCACCGACGACTCGCTGGTGATCAGGGTCCAGAAGTCGGCCCAGTTCACGCGGGCCGCCATCGCCGCGAGGGGGAGCACCACCAGGAGCGCCCCCACCGCCGCGACGGCGGCGACCCAGCGGGGGATCATGGCGCCGCGAACCCCGCGTCGCTCAGCACCTCTTGCCCGCCCTGGCCCAGCACGGCGTCGACGAACTCCTGGGCGAGCTCGGGCTCCGCGCTCTGCCCGAGGGCGGCGATCGGGTACACGTTGACCGCGCTGTCCGACTCGGGGAACTCGATGCCCTCGACCTTGTCGTCCGCGCCGCGGACGTCGGTGACGTAGACCAGGCCGGCGTCCGCCTCGCCGGTGATCACCTTGTTCAGCACGTCGGTGACGCTCTGCTCCTCGCTGACTGGTGAGAACGTCAGCCCGGCGGCCTCCTCGACCCGTTCGGCCGCGGCCCCGCACGGCACCTCGGGAGCGCAGACGACGAGGTTCACGTCGTCGCCGGCCAGGTCGGCGAGCGAGGCGACGTCGGCCGGGTTGCCCGGCGGCACCGCGATCATCAGGGTGTTCGAGGCGAAGTCGGCGGGCGTCCCCGCCTGCAGGTCGTCCGCGACGATCTTGTCCATGTTCGCGGTGTCCGCCGAGGCGAAGACGTCGGCCGGGGCGCCCTGCTGGATCTGGGCCACGAGGTCCGACGAGCCGGCGAATGACAGCTCCACGTCGACGCCCTCGTGGGCGGCCTCGAAGTCCTCCGCGATGTGCTCGAACGTCGTCGTCAGCGACGCGGCGGCGTAGACGGTCAGCGTCCGGTCCGTGGGGTCGTCGACGTCGGAGTCGGCGGCCCCGCCCGACCCCGCGCCGCACGCCGTCAGGGCGCCGGCCGCCAGCAGGCCGACGGCGCCCGCCGCGATGATCCGGGCCGACGCGCGGCCCCTGTGTGTGTACCCGGTCATGCGGATCCCCTCTGGTTCTCGGTCTCGATGACGACGTTCGTGGACTTGATGACTGCCACCGCCACCGACCCCGGCTCCAGGCCGAGGTCGTGCACCGCCTCGCTGCTCATCAGCGAGACCACGCGGAACGGGCCGCACTGCAGCTCGACCTGCGCCATGACGGCGTCGGCCTTGATGTCGGTGACCAGGCCCACGAACCGGTTGCGGGCCGAGCTGCGCAGTCCCGGCGGCAGTCCCGGCGGCGACGCGTGGTCCCGGGCCACCATGGCGACCTCGTAGCCGTCGACCACCTTGCGGCCCGCGTCGTCCGTGCGGGCGCCCAGCAGGCCGCGGTCGATCCAGCGACGCACCGTGTCGTCGCTGACGCCGAGATAGGCGGCGGCCTCTCGAATCCTCATGTGCGGCACGAACGGGACGTTAGCACCGCGTTCACGTATTGATAAAGGGCGTCCAGCCCGGATCTGCGGAGTGGAGGCGGCCCGGTCCGGTGGCCGGGGGAGAATGGACCCATGAGGATCTCCGCACGAGCCGACTACGCCGTCCGGGCAGCCGCCGAGCTGGCGGCCGCCGACCAGGACGGGCCCGTCCGCGCCGAGTCCCTGGCCCGGGCGCAGGACATCCCGCACCGCTTCCTGGAGGGGATCCTGAGCGACCTGCGTCGCGACGGCCTCGTGACCAGCCACCGCGGCGCCGGCGGCGGCTACCGCCTGGCCCGGCCCGCCGACTCGATCACCATCGCCGACGTCGTGCGGGCGGTGGACGGGCCGCTGGTCTTCGTGCGTGGCAACCGCCCTTCCGACCTGGAGTTCCAGGGCGCGGCCGCGCCGCTGCTGCACGTGTGGGTGGCCCTGCGGGCCAACGTCCGCGCGGTGCTGGAGACGGTCTCCCTCGCGGACCTGGTCAGCGGATCGCTGCCGGACGAGGTGCGCGCCCTGACCGAGGGCGAGTCGGCCTGGTCCAACTCCTGATCTCGCGGGCGACCGGTATTTCGCAGGGCGCCCGGCGCCCGGCTGAACTCCGATCGGACGGAGGGCTTTCACCCCGCTATCTGATACACACTTATCCGACCTGTGAGATGGTCATTGTTTCCGACCGGGTTAGGTGGATACCTTGACGGAGGCCTGAATGTGCCAGGCCTCGTGTCGCATCCCCCTTGACCTGGAAGGTCACGACCATGAGAACCCTGATCCTGCTGGCGCTCGTCGGCCTCGGCGCGCAGCTGGTGGACGGAAGTCTGGGCATGGCCTACGGCGTCACCTCCACCACGTTGCTGCTGGCCATCGGCACCAACCCCGCCGCGGCGTCGGCCACGGTGCACCTCGCCGAGATCGGCACCACCCTCGCGTCCGGCGCCTCCCACTGGCGCTTCGGCAACGTGGACTGGAAGGTCGTCGCCAAGATCGGTATCCCCGGCGCGGTCGGCGCCTTCGCCGGCGCCACGTTCCTCTCGTCGCTGTCGACGGAGGTCGCCGGGCCGGTCATGTCGGTGATCCTGCTCGCTCTGGGCCTCTACGTGCTGCTGCGCTTCACGGTGCAGGGCCTGCCGACCCGCTCGGACAAGCCCCTCCGCAAGCGGTTCCTCGCACCCCTCGGCCTGGTGGCCGGCTTCTTCGACGCCACCGGTGGCGGCGGCTGGGGCCCGGTCGGCACGCCCGCCATCCTCGCGAGCGGCCGCCTGGAACCGCGCAAGGTGATCGGCTCGATCGACACCAGCGAGTTCCTCGTGGCCGTCGCCGCCAGCGTCGGCTTCTTCGTCGGCCTGTCCGGCGAGGGCATCAACTTCACCTGGGTGCTCGCCCTGCTCATCGGCGGCCTGATCGCGGCGCCGATCGCGGCCTGGCTGGTGCGCCTCGTGCCGCCGCGCATCCTGGGCTCGCTCGTGGGCGGCGTCATCGTGCTCACCAACTCGCGCACGCTGCTCAACAGCGACTGGATCGCGGCCTCCGACGCCGTGAAGATCCCGGTCTACGTGGTGATCTGGCTGGGCTGGGCCGCCGCCGTCGCCTGGTCCGTGCGGGCGCACCGCAAGGCCGAGGCCCTCAAGCCCGCGCCCGAGCAGGCGCAGGAGCCGGAGGCCGATAGCGTGTCGGCATGACGTCCGACCAGGTCGCGGTGATCACCGTCTCCGACCGATGCGCACGCGGCGAGGCCGAGGACCGTTCCGGCCCCGCCGCGGTGCGCGTCCTGCGGGAGGCGGGGTTCACCGACCTGGTCACCCATCTCGTGCCCGACGGCGTCGAGCCGGTCCGCGACGTGCTGCGGACCGCGCTCGACGCCGGCGCGCGTCTGGTGCTCACCACCGGCGGCACGGGCATCACGCCCCGGGACCTGACGCCCGAGGGCACGCGCGAGGTGCTGGACTACGAGGTCCCGGGCGTCGCGGACGCCGTCCGGCAGCGGGGGGTCGCCGCGGGGGTCCCCACCGCCGTGCTGTCGCGCGGGCTGGTGGGCGTGGCCCGCGGGTCCGCCGGCACGCGCGCGCTCGTGGTGAACCTGCCCGGGTCGTCCGGGGGCGTGCGGGACGGCCTCGACGTGGTGCTCGCCCTGTGGCCGCACGTCCGGTCGCAGCTCGAGGGCGGCGACCACCCCGCCCCGGCGGCGTAGCGTCAGCCGCCCGCGAAGGGCGGGAGCACGTCGACCGTGACGCCGTCCGGCACCGGGGCGTCGTCCGCCGTGGTGCGGGCGCCCGCGACCAGCAGCGCGCACCGCGGGAGCACCGTGGTCAGGCCCGGGTGGGCGGCGGTGAGGGCGCCGCGCAGGGCGGCGACCGACGTCGGGCCGTCGAGCTGTTCGGTGGCGCGCCCGGCGGCCTCGCGGGCGCCGGCGAAGTAGCGGACCGTGATCACTCGGCACGCACCCAGTCGCCCGACTTGCCGCCGGTCTTGCGCTCCAGCCGCACGTCCGCGAGCGAGACCGACTTGTCCAGGCCCTTGACCATGTCGATCACGGCCAGGCCCGCCACGGACACCGCCGTCAGGGCTTCCATCTCGACGCCCGTGCGGTCGGCGGTGCGCACGGTCGCGGTGACCACGACGCCGTCGTCGGTGACCTCCAGGTCGACCGCCGCGCCGTGCACGCCGATCACGTGGGCCAGCGGCAGCAGCTCGGGCGTCCGCTTGGCGGCGGCGATGCCCGCGATCCGGGCCACGGCCAGCACGTCGCCCTTGGGCACGGCGTTGTCGCGCAGCGCCTGGACCACGGCAGGGGTGCAGCGGACCAGACCGGAGGCGGTGGCCGAGCGGACGGTCGGCTGCTTGGCGGTGACGTCGACCATGCGGGCCTGGCCGCGGTCGTCAAGGTGCGTGAAGCTCACGGCACCAGGGTGTCACGTCCTCACACGGCGGAGCGGCGGGCGGCGATCCGCACGGCCGCACGGTGCGCGCCCTTGGCGGCGATCCGCTTGGCGAAGACCGCTGTACCCGCGGCGACAGCGGCGAACACGGTCGCCTGGAGCAGGTCCAGCTCCGGGTCGTCGGGCTTGTTGGGCGCGTCGTTACCCGTCACGCCCTTCCAGATCATGCTGACCGCCTTCTGCGCGACCCAGCCGGCCGCGATCGTCAGGGCGAGAGTGCCGACCTTCTCGCCGAGTGTCTGTTCCGTCTCAATCTGGGCCATCTCCACACCGTAGCCCCCGGCAGCCGACTAGGCTGCATGGAAACGACAGGGGAGCGCCCCCACGGCGCTGAGAGTGCGGAAAGCCGCAGACCCTTGAACCTGATCCGGTTGACACCGGCGGAGGAAGTCGGAGGCACGATGTTGCGTCTTTCCGGTGCCCACAGGGGCACCATCACCACCGGCACGATCGCGGGCACGCTGTCGGCGGCGCTGCTGCTCGCGGGCTGCTCGGGCACGGGTTCCGGCGACGACGCGTCCGGTCCGGGCGACGACGCCCCGACCGTCACGCTCGTGACCCACGACTCCTGGGCGCTCGACGAGAAGCTGATCGACCAGTACGAGCAGGAGACCGGCACCACCGTGGAGGTCAGCGCAGCCGGCGACGCCGGCACGCTGGTCAACCAGCTCGTGCTGACCAAGGACGCGCCGCTCGGCGACGCCGTCTTCGGCATCGACAACACCTTCGCCTCCCGCGCCCTGGACGCCGGGGTGGTCGAGGAGTACACGCCCGCCGACCTGCCCGAGGGCGCCGAGCAGCTCGGCGGGGCGCTCACGCCCGTCGACCAGGGCGACGTGTGCGTGAACGCCGACGAGGCGTGGTTCGAGAAGTCCGGCCTCGAGGTCCCGAAGACCCTGGAGGACCTCGCGGACCCGCAGTACGAGGACCTGCTCGTGGTGACCAACCCGGCGACGTCGTCCCCGGGGCTCGCGTTCCTGCTGGCGACCGTCGGGGCGTTCGGCGAGGACGGGTTCGAGGACTACTGGACGTCCCTGGTGGACAACGGCGTCAAGGTCGCCGACTCCTGGGAGGACGCCTACTACGTGGACTTCTCGGGTGCGGGCGAGGGCGGCGAGCGTCCGCTCGCGCTGTCGTACGCGACGTCGCCGGCCTTCACGGTGAGCGAGGACGGTTCGGAGTCGACCACCAGCGCGCTGCTGGAGACCTGTTTCCGGCAGGTCGAGTACGCGGGCGTGCTCGCGGGCTCGGACAACGTGGAGGGCGCTCGGGCGCTGGTGGACTTCCTGCTCACCCACGACGTCCAGGCCGCCCTGCCGGAGTCGATGTACATGTACCCGGCCGACTCCGCCGTGGAGCTCCCCGACGACTGGCAGAAGTTCGCGCCGCAGGCCGAGGCCCCGTTCGAGGTGGACCCGGCCCAGGTGAGCGAGCACCGCGACGAGTGGATCGAACGGTGGACCGAGACAGTCGTGGGCTGACGCCGACGAACCGGCCCGGGCGCCGGCCGCGCCTCGCACCGTTCCTGTGGGGAGCGGCCGTCGTCGTCCCCCTCGCCTTCCTCGCGATCTTCTTCGCGTGGCCGGTGGTCGCGCTCGTCGTGCGGGGCTTCGTGCCCGACGGCGTGCTCGACCTCACCGGCTTCGCCGAGGTGCTGTCCCGGCCGCGCACCTGGCGGCTCGTGGGGCTCACGCTCACCCAGGCGGTGCTCGGCACGGCGTTCTCGGTGATGCTCGGGCTGCCGCTCGCCTACCTCCTGTACCGGCGGGCGTTCCCCGGCCGCACGCTGGCGCGCGGGCTGGTGACGGTGCCGTTCGTGCTCCCGGCCGTGGTGGTCGGCGTCGCGTTCCGCGCCCTGTTCGCGCCCGGCGGCACCCTCGGGTTCCTCGGGCTCGAGGAGTCGCTCGCCGGGATCGTCGTCGCGCTCGTCTTCTTCAACGTGTCCGTGGTGGTGCGCACCGTCGGCGGGCTGTGGGAACGGCTCGACCCCCGCGCCGAGGAGGCCGCCGCGTCGCTCGGCGCGGGGCCCGCCCGGGTGTTCCGCACCGTCACCCTGCCCTCGCTCGCGCCCGCGATCACGTCCGCGGCCTCGGTGGTCTTCCTGTTCTGCGCCACCGCGTTCGGGGTGGTGCTCGTGCTCGGCGGCGTGCGGTACGGGACCATCGAGACCGAGATCTGGACCCGCACCACCCAGTTCCTGGACCTGCGGGCGGCGTCCGTGCTCTCGATCCTGCAGCTCGTGGTCATCTCGGGCGCCCTCGCCGTCTCCGCGCGGGCCCGCCGGCGCCGCGAGGCCGCCCTGCACCTCGTCTCGGCACGCCGCGCGGCCCGCCCCCTGTCCTGGCGCTCGCCCGCCGACGTCGCCGCGGCGCTCGCGGGCATCGCGATCGTGGCCGGGCTGATCGTGCTGCCGCTGGCCGGGCTGGTGGCCCGCTCGTTCCGCGAGCCGGACGGCTCCTGGGGACCCGGCAACTACCTCGCGCTCGGCACGACCGGCGAGCGCAACGCCCTGGTCGTCACCGTCTGGGAGGCCACGGCGACCTCGCTGCGGATCGCGCTGGCCGCGACCGTGATCGCGCTGGTCGTGGGCGGGCTCGTGGCCCTGGTCGTGTCCCGCCGGCCCCGGTCCGCGGGGGCACGCCGCGCCGTCGGGACGCTCGACGGCCTGTTCATGCTGCCGCTGGGCGTGTCCGCGGTGACCGTCGGCTTCGGGTTCCTGATCACCATGGACCAGCCGGTGCTCGGCCTCGACCTGCGCACCTCCGGGCTGCTCGTGCCGGTGGCCCAGGCCGTCGTGGCCGTGCCGCTCGTGGTGCGCACCGTGCTGCCGGTGCTCCGGGCCATCGACCCCCGCCTGCGCGAGGTCGCCGCCGTGCTCGGCTCCGGGCCGGGCCGCGTGCTGCGCACCGTGGACCTGCCGATCGCCCTGCGGTCGGTCGGGCTGGCCACCGGGTTCGCGTTCGCGGTGTCGCTCGGCGAGTTCGGCGCCACGTCGTTCCTCGCGCGGCCCGACGGCGCCACCCTGCCGGTCGTGATCTACCGGCTCATCGGGCGGCCCGGGGCGGAGAACTACGGGATGGCGCTCGCGGCGTCCGTGGTGCTGGCCGCGCTGACCGCGACGGTGATGATGGTGGCCGAGCTACTGCGCGACGACCGCGCGGGAGGGGAGTTCTGATGGCGGGGCTGGAGGTCCGGGACGTCTCGGTCCGGTACGGCGGCAAGACGGCGGTGGACGGGGTGACGCTCGACGTCGACCCCGGCGAGGTGGTGGCGCTGCTCGGGCCGAGCGGCTGCGGCAAGTCCTCCCTGCTGCGGGCCGTGGCCGGGCTGGAGCCGCTGGCCGGCGGGCGCGTGCTGTACGACGGCGCCGACCTGGCCGGGCTGCCGGTGCACAAGCGCCGGTTCGGGCTGATGTTCCAGGACGGGCAGCTCTTTCCGCACCGGGACGTGCGGCGCAACGTCGCCTACGGGCTGGAGACCCTGCCGCTCACCCGCCAGGAGCGGGACGAGCGGGTCTCCGCCCTGCTGGACCTCGTGGGGCTCGCCGGGTACGAGCAGCGGTCGGTGCCCACCCTGTCCGGCGGCGAGCAGCAGCGGGTGGCCCTCGCGCGCGCCCTGGCGCCGCGGCCCCGGCTGCTGCTCCTCGACGAGCCCCTGTCGGCGCTCGACCGGCAGCTCCGCGAACGCCTGGCCGGCGAGGTGCGGGCCGCGCTGGTGGAGACCGGGACGACGGCGGTGTTCGTGACGCACGACCATGCCGAGGCCTCCGCGGTGGCCGACCGCGTGGGCGTCATGGACCAGGGCCGGCTGCTCCAGGTGGCGGCGCCGCAGGAGCTGCGCACCGCGCCCGCGTCGGACCGGGTGGCCGAGTTCCTGGGGCTGCGCGCCTGACGGCGCCCAGCCGCGTCAGGCCGCGCCGGCCTGCTGGACGAGCAGCGCCACCTGGGTGCGGTTCTCCACGCCGAGCTTCACCAGCACGCTGGAGACGTGCGCCTTCACGGTCGGGACGCTGAGGTAGAGGCGCCGTCCGATCTCCGCGTTGGAGGAGCCGCGCCCGATCTCGACCGCGACGTCGCGCTCGCGGCCCGTGAGCCGGTCGAGGGCCTGGCGGGCCGCCCGCGCCTCGCCGCCCCCGGCGGCGACCGTGTCCATCAGGCGGCGGGCGATGTCGGGCGCGAGCACCGGCTCGCCGCCCGCGGCCGCGCGGACCGCCGCGGCGATCCGCGCCGGCGGCATGTCCTTGAGCAGGTAGCCGGCCGCCCCGGCGCGCAACGCGCCCACCACCTCGGTGTCGGTGTCGAAGGTGGTGAGCACGACGACGGCGGGCGGCGACGGCCGGGCCCGCACCCGGCGGGTGGCCTCGATGCCGTCGACGCCGGGCATCCGCAGGTCCATCAGCACCACGTCGGCCGGGTGCGCGTCGAGCACCTGCGCCACGTCCCCGCCGTCGGCGGCCTCGCCGACCACCCGGATCCCCTCGGCGCCGTCGAGCATGAGGCGCAGGCCCGCGCGGACCAGGGCGTCGTCGTCGACGATCACGAGGCGGGTCTCCATCAGGCCCACGGTATCCGCGCCTCCAGGACGAAACCAGCAGGTGAGCGGCCTGCGTCGAGCGTGCCGTCGAGCAGCTCCACGCGTTCGCGCAGGCCGACCAGCCCGGTGCCGGGCTCGCCGGCCGCGGCGCGTGCGGGGCCGTCGTCGGCCACGACCACCCGGACCTCGTCCGCCGTCGTGGTCACCGTGACCCGGACGGCGGCGCCCGGCGCGTGTCGGCGGGCGTTGGTCAGGCCCTCCTGGACCACGCGGTAGGCGGCCGTCGCGACCGGGGGCGACGGCTCGGCGTCGTCGTGCCCGGCAGCCGCCCGGTCGCCGGACCGGTCGAGCACCACGGTGGTGCCCACGGAGCGGGCGGCGTCCACGAGCCCGGGGATGTCGCGGAGCGTGGGCGGCGGGGCGAGCTGGTCCACCCCGCCGCGCAGGAGCCGGACGAGCCGGCGCAGGTCCTCCAGGGCCTCGGCGGCGCCGGTCCGTACCCGTCCGGCCGCCGCCGCGAGCTGCTCCGGGGGCGCGTCGGGCCGGTACTCGACGGCGCCCGCGGTCGCGGCCAGCAGGGACAGCCGGTGCCCCAGCGCGTCGTGCATCTCGGCGGCGATCCGGTTGCGCTCCCCGGAGCGGGCGGTCTCCAGCGCCTGCTCCCGGTCGGCCTCGGCGCGGCGGGCGCGGGCGCGCAGATCGGCGAGGAGCTGCGCGCGGGCCTGCAGGTAGGCGCCCCAGCCCAGGAGCGCGGCGTGGACGGCGACGTCGCACAGGATCCACCAGCCGTAGGGGAACGCCGGGGGCCGCCACAGGCCCTGCACGGCGTGCGCGACGGCGCTCGCCGCCGCGACGAGGACGGCGGTGCGCAGCGGCGACCACCGGGCGATCTGCAGCACCCCGGACGTCGCGGCCGGCGTCGCGCCCGGCGAGAGCGCCGAAAGCGCGGCCAGGGCGAGCGCCGCGGGCACCGACCGGCGGGCCCACATCACGGGCAGCAGCGCCAGCGACACCACCGCGACCACCAGGTCCAGGATGTCCAGGGGCAGTGCGGTGCCCCCGCTCGCCTGGCGGGTCAGCACCGTCGCGAGGGTCAGCACCCCGAGCAGCACCATGGCGAGCGCCACCGCGCGCCGCGGGGGACGTGTGCGCAAGGCGTCGTCGGGCGGGCAGTCCCGCTGGTCACCTGTCATGCCGGTGACACTACGCACGGCGCCCCGGGCTCGGACACCGACCTTGGTCGGGGGTGCCGCTACCGAAGGGTGACCCGGCCCGGTACCCCGGACGGATGCCCCGGACGCCGTCGGGCCAGGAGGCTGTGACCAGGCGCGACGGACGCGCCGAGAAGGAGAAGGACTCATGGCCGAGAACCTGGTGACCCGTAGCCCGTGGCCCGCCTGGGCGGTGCCGCTCGCCGCCGCCGTCGCCGCCGTGGCGGTCTGGCTCGTCGGCGCGGCGCTCGGCGTGGACCCGCAGGCGCAGGCCGGGGCGAGCACCCAGTCCGTGACCGTCGTCGCGGCGGCGGTCGCCGCACTCGTGGCCGGCCTGGCCGGCTGGGGCGTGCGAGCGCTCGTGGCACGCCTGACCAAGGGCGGCGGCGAGGTGGCGTGGCTCGTGCTGTGCGGCGTGGCCCTGCTCGTGTCGCTCACCGGGGCCGCGAGCGGCACCACGCCGGCGACGGTCGCACTGCTGATGACCGAGCACCTGGTGGTCGGCCTGGTCGTCGCGCTGGGGCTCCGGCGGGCCTAGCCGGGCCTGGCCGGGCCTAGTCGGGCGGCTGCCGCTCCAGCACGTCGCGGTGCCTGCGGCCCCACTCGCCGAGCGGCTGCATGGCCGCGACCAGCTCGGCCCCCGCCGGGGTGGGCGAGTACAGGATCTGCACCGGCATGGTCGGCACCACCTCCCGGGCGATGAACCCCTGCTGCTCCAGCTCGCGCAGGCGCAGGGTCAGCAGCCGGTCGGAGATGCCGCGGACGGCGCGGCGGTACTCGACGAACCGGCGGGCGCCCGCTACCGCCGCGTAGAGGATCGCGGCGGACCAGCGCCGGCCGGCGAGCTCCATGGTCTGCCGGAACTCCTGGCACTCCTGCTCGTTGACGGGCGCCTCGTACGGGGAACCCGCGGCGTCCGCCGCCGTCGTCCTGGAAGTCACTTACCAATAGTGAGTTGCTAACCCGGCACTTGGCAAGCCCCGGCCGGTGCCGCACGATTCCGGGGGCGCCCCTGCCGGGGCGCTCTCGCTCGCCGGGCCGTCCTGCTAGGTCGTGCCCGGCCGTCGTCCTCGGAGGACCCGTGTTCGTCGCTTCTGTCATCGTCTCCGCACTGCTGATCCTGGGCACCGCGTTCAGCGGCTGGAACAAGGTGACGCGCAACCCCCAGCTCGTCGAGCAGCTCACCGGGCTGGGTGTGCCGGAGCGGTTCATCCCGGTGCTCGGCAGCCTGCTGCTGGCCGGCGCCCTCGGCACCCTCGCCGGCATCTGGTGGGCGCCGATCGGGATCGCCGCGACCGCGTGCTTCGTCCTGTACTTCCTGGGTGCGGTCGTCACGCACCTGCGCGCGAAGGACTGGCCGGGCCTGATCCCGACCGGCGCGCTGGCGCTGTTCTCGGCCGCGGCCCTGACCCTGCGGCTGCTCTCGCTCTGATCCCCTGATCCGCCGATCTCGGATCCTCGGATCCCGGCCGGATACCGTGCCCCCATGCCCTTCCACGAGACCCCCGCCCGCCCGGACACCGACACCGACGCCCTGATCGCGGACCTGCGCACGCTGGTCGAGTGCGAGTCGCCGTCGTCGGACCCGGCCGCGCTGGCCCGGTCCGCCGACCTGGTGGCCCGGCTCGGCACGGCGCACCTCGGCGTCGAGCCCGAGCGGCTCGGCATCCACCTGCGGTGGCGGCTCGGCGGCCCGACCCGCGTGCTGGTGCTCGCGCACCACGACACGGTGTGGCCGCTGGGCTCGCTCCGGACGCACCCGTTCGGCATCACGGACGGCGTGCTGCGCGGTCCCGGCAGCTTCGACATGAAGACCGGCCTGGCCATGGCGCTGCACGTGCTGGGCTCCCTGCCCGACCGCACCGGCGTCACCCTGCTGGTCACGGGCGACGAGGAGCTCGGCTCGCCGTCGTCCCAGGCCCTGATCGAGGACGAGGCGCGCGGGGCGGCGGCCGCCCTGGTCCTGGAGGCCTCGGCCGACGGCGGCGCGCTCAAGGTGGAGCGCAAGGGCACCTCGATCTACGAGGTGCTGGTCAAGGGCCGCGCCGCGCACGCCGGGCTGGAGCCCGAGAAGGGCGTGAACGCGGTGGTCGAGCTGGCGCACCAGGTGCTCGCGGTCGCCGCGCTGGGCGACCCGGAGCTCGGGACCACCGTGGTGCCGACGGTCGCCGCGGCGGGCACGACGCGCAACACCGTGCCGGCCGAGGCGTCGTTCGCGGTGGACGTGCGGGCCCGCACGGTCGCCGAGCAGGAGCGGGTCGACGCCGCCCTGCGGGCGCTGGCGCCCGTGCTCCCCGGCGCCGCGCTGGAGATCGGGGGCGGCATCAACCGGCCGCCGCTGGAGCGCGCGCTGTCCGCCGACCTGTTCGAGCGGGCCTCCCGGCTGGCGCGGGCGGCGGGTCTGCCGGAGCTCACCGGCGTGGCCGTGGGCGGGGCGTCCGACGGCAACTTCGCCGCCGGTGTCGGCACGCCGACCCTGGACGGGCTCGGCGCCGTGGGCGGCGGCGCGCACGCCGACGACGAGCACGTGCTGGTCGACCGGATCGCCGACCGCGCGGCGCTGCTCCGCGCGCTGCTCGTGGACCTGGTCGAGGCGTGACACCCCGTGTCAGACGTACAGGTCACCGGAGGGATCCGTACGTCTGACACGTCAGGACTGGCCCGGCGGGCGGAAGCCCGTCGCGCCCCACGGGGACGCCGGCGGGTGCGGCAGCCGCGCGACGAACGCGGCCCGCGCCTGCTGCATGACCCACACGAGGTACTGCCGCTGCTGCTCCAGGCCGTGCGGGTCCAGGTCGCGCTGGGCGCCGGCCCGCTGGTGCAGCAGCGCGAGCTCGGTCGCGGCCTGCTGGTAGTCGGTCATCGCGCGCTCGGCCGGGCGGCCGCCCGCCGCCCGGGCCCAGCTCCGGGCCGCGCGGCGGCCCGGCAGGCTGGACAGCATGCGCAGGTCGTCGGGCGTGATGATGCCGACGGGCCCGTACAGGGGCAGGTAGTGCTCGATGAGCTGGACGATCCGGCGCCGGTCGCGGGCCAGGATCGCGATCAGCACGATCAGCACGACGAACCCGACGAGGTACGCGCCGCCGAGGCCGACCAGGCCGAACTTCGTGGAGCCGTTCCACAGGCTGTGGAGGGCGATCGCGCCGAGCAGACCCCACAGGGGCGCCGTGCGGCGCAGCCGGCCCGGTCCCGCCAGGGCGGCGACCGCCACGCCGATGCCCGTCATCGCGGTGCACAGCGGGTGCAGCAGCGGCGAGACGACGGCCCGGAGCACGAACACGTACCCGAGCTGGTCCGAGTCCAGGGCGTCGATGAAGTACTGCACGTTCTCGGTCGCGGCGAAGCCGAGCCCCACCATCGCGGCGTAGATGACGCCGTCGGTGGGCCCGTTCAGCTCCTGCCGCCGCCACCAGAGCATGCCGAACAGGACGGCGCCCTTGAGCAGCTCCTCGACCACCGGGGCGCCGAACGTCGCGACGACGTACCAGCCCTCCTCCTCGCCCGTGAGCTCGGTCTCGGTGAGCAGCGACAGCCCGAGCGTGTTGAGGATGCTCGCGAACAGCGCCGCGACGCCCGCGCCCCACAGGAACGCGAAGATCAGGGCGTTCGGCGGCTCGGGCTCCAGGCGGTCCAGCGCGAGCACGAGCGGCAGCCAGACGGCGACCGGCAGCAGCGCCAGCAGCAGCCCGACGACGAACGAGCCCCCGCCCGTCACCGCGTCGAACGCGAGGATCACGAGCAGGCAGACGGACGCGAAGACGATCCCGACGATCACTCCGACAGGGGCACGCCCGGGGGCGCGACCCTGGAGGATCGCACTGGGATCGATGGCCATGCCATGGGACCCTACCCATTGCGCACCCGGGACGGCGGGCGAACGGCCGCGCCGCGCCCGGCTACGCTTTCGCACGTGCCCCCACGTGTCGCTCTCGAGCTCGCTGTCCAGGACCCGGCCGGGGCGGTGATCGCAGCCGACGTCGGCGCCCGGCGCGTCGAGCTCTGCTCCGCGCTCGGCGCCACCGGCGGCATCACGCCCAGTGCCGCGCTGCTCGAGGCGGTGATCGACGCCGCGGCGGTGGTGCCGTCGTCGGACAGTGCCCCGCTCCTCGAGGTGCACGTGCTGGTGCGCCCGCGGCCGGGCGGGTTCGTCTACTCGCCCGCCGAGCACGAGCTCATGCTCCGCGAGGTGGTGCTCGCGGTCGACGCGGGCGCCGACGGCGTCGTGGTGGGCGCGCTGACGCCGTCCGGCACGGTGGACGTCGCGCGCACGCGCGACCTGGTCTCCGCCGCCGAGGACGCCGAGGTGACCTTCCATCGCGCGCTCGACGTGGTGCCCGACCCGCTCGCCGCCCTCGACGTGCTGGCCGAGCTGGGCGTCGCGCGCGTCCTGACCTCCGGCGGCGCCGCCCGCGCGGCCGACGGCCTGGACCGGCTGGCCGCCCTGGTCGAGCGCAGCGCGGAGCTGGGCATCGAGATCATGGCCGGCGGCGGCGTGACGGCCGCCGACATCCCCGCGCTGGTCGCCGTGGGTGTGGACGCGGTGCACCTGTCGGCGAAGAGGACCGTGGCCGACGCCGGCGGGCCCGGCGGCGGGGGCGACGCCGGCTACGAGGTGACGGATCAGACACTGGCCGAGGCTGCGGCCCGCGCCCTCCGCACTACGGTTGAGCCATGACCTCAGAGCCGGCCCGTGTGCCTGTCGACGCCACCACCACCAACGCCTGGGGCTCGCTCACCGAGCTCTCCAAGAACCTCGACCCCGACCTGCGCGCCTGGTTCGCCGCCGACCCCGAGCGGGCCGCCCGGCTGAGCCACCAGGCGGGCGACCTGCACGTCGACCTGTCGAAGAACCTCGTCACCGACGACGTGCTCGCCGCGCTGCTCGCGCTCGCCGAGGAGGTGGGCCTCGCGGAGCACCGCGACGCGATGTTCGCCGGCCGGCACATCAACGTCACCGAGGACCGCGCCGTGCTGCACACCGCGCTGCGCCGCCCCTCGGACGAGCCCCTGACCGTGGACGGGCAGGACGTCACGGCCGACGTCGCCGACGAGCTCGCCAAGGTCTACGCGTTCGCCGAGCAGGTGCGCTCCGGCGAGTGGACCGGCGTCACCGGCGAGGCCGTCCGCACCATCGTCAACATCGGCATCGGCGGCTCCGACCTCGGCCCCGTCATGGCGTACGAGGCGCTCGAGCCCTACGTCCAGGACGGCCTGGAGGTGCGGTTCGTCTCCAACATCGACCCCACCGACGTCGCGCAGAAGACGGCCGACCTGGACCCGACGACCACGCTGTTCATCGTCGCGTCCAAGACCTTCGGCACGCTGGAGACCCTCACCAACGCGCGGCTCGCCCGCGACTGGCTGTGGCGCTCGCTGGTCGCCGCCGGCGCCATCGAGGACTCCGAGGACGGGCGCGCCGACGCCGTCGCCAAGCACTTCGTCGCCGTGTCCACCGCCCTGGACAAGGTCGAGGCGTTCGGCATCGACCCCGCCAACGCCTTCGGGTTCTGGGACTGGGTGGGTGGCCGCTACTCCGTGGACTCGGCCATCGGCACCTCGCTCGCCGTCGCGATCGGGCCGGACGCCTTCGCCGACTTCCTCGCGGGCTTCCACGCCATGGACGAGCACTTCCGCACCACGCCGTTCGAGGACAACGTGCCGGCGCTGATGGGCCTGCTCAACGTCTGGTACGTGAACTTCCGCGACGCGCACACGCACGCCGTCCTGCCGTACGCGCAGCAGCTCCACCGGTTCCCGGCGTACCTGCAGCAGCTCACCATGGAGTCCAACGGCAAGTCCGTGCGCTGGGACGGCACGCCCGTCACCACCGAGACCGGCGAGGTCTTCTGGGGCGAGCCCGGCACCAACGGCCAGCACGCTTTCTACCAGCTCATCCACCAGGGCACGCGGCTCATCCCCGCCGACTTCATCGCCGTGGCCAACCCCGCCTACCCGCTGGCCGACGCGGGAACCGACGTGCACGGCCTGTTCCTCGCGAACTTCTTCGCGCAGACCAAGGCGCTCGCGTTCGGCAAGACGGCCGACGAGGTGCGCGCCGAGGGCGTCGCCGAGGAGCTGGTCTCGGCCAAGGTGTTCAGCGGCAACCGGCCCACGACATCGATCCTGGCGCCCGCGCTGACGCCGTCGGTGCTGGGCCAGCTCGTCGCGCTGTACGAGCACATCACGTTCGTGCAGGGCGTCGTGTGGGGCATCGACTCGTTCGACCAGTGGGGCGTGGAGCTCGGCAAGAAGCTCGCGTTGGAGATCGCCCCGGCGGTCGCCGGCGACGAGGCCGCGCTCGCGGCGCAGGACCCGTCGACGGCGGCGCTCATCGCGAAGTACCGCGAGCTGCGCGCCTGACGACACCCGTACGAGGAGCCCCGCGGCACGTCGGTTAGAGGATTCTCATCCGAATCGAAGGGCTTTCGCCGGTAGCGGCTGCGAGGATGACGTGATGACCACGCACCTCGATCTGCTGACCGGCGAGTCCGCCGCGGGGCTCCTCGACGCCGCCGTGGCGACGGCGGGCGGGGAGCTGGTCGACTGGCGGGTGCGGCAGGTGGACCACCGCCCCGGCTCGACCACGACCGTCGCCTACCGCGCCACCGTGCGCTGGAACGGCGTGGAGCGCTCCGAGACGCTGGGCGCGAGCGTGGGCCGGGCGCGGGACGGGCGCAAGCCGGGCGTGGTCACGCTGTCCGACGGCGACGCGACGGTCGCCGTCTGGCGGTTCCCCGGCGACCCCGCGCTGCCGGCCCTGCCGCGCGCGTTCGACCCGGCCGCCGTCGAGGAGCTGCTGGCGGGGCTGGGCGTGGGCCCGCGCGAGCGTGCCCATCCCGAGCTCAAGGTCCGCGCGTACCGGCCCACCCGGCGCGCGGTGCTGGAGGCCACGGCGGCGTCGTCCCGGGTGTTCCTCAAGGTGCTGCGGCCCCGCAAGGTCGCGGACCTGCACCAGCGGCACGCGCTGCTGTCCCGGGCCGGGCTGCCGGTGCCGCGCCCGCTCGGCTGGTCCGACGACGGCCTGCTGGTGCTCTCCCCGCTGCGCGGCACGGAGATGCGCACCGCCGTCCGCGACGGCGGCCGCATCCCGTCCCCGCCGGAGATCCTGAACCTGCTCGACCGGCTCCCGGCCGAGGTGCGCGACCTGCCGCGCCGCCCGGCCTGGAGCGAGTCGGCGCAGCACTACGCGGGCGTGATCGGGGCGGCCCTGCCCGCCGAAGCCGGGCGGGCGAGCGACCTGGCCGGCGCCGTCGCGGAGCGCCTCGCGGAGCGCGGCGTCGGGGCCGACCCGACGCACGGCGACCTGTACGAGGCGCAGATCATGCTCACCGACGGGCACGTCACCGGCCTGCTCGACGTCGACTCCGCTGGGCCCGGGCACCGGGCCGACGACCTCGCCTGCCTGGTGGCCCACCTGGACGTCCTGTCGCTCGTGGGCGGTTCCGACCCCGAGCAGGTGGCCCGCGCGGCGCGGATGCACCGGCTCGCGGCCGACTACGCGGCGGGGTTCGTGACCGCGCCCGGCAGCCGGGGCGCGGACCGCAGCGACCTGGCCGCGCGTGTCGCGGGCGTGCTGCTCTCGCTGGCCACGGGCCCGCACCGCGTGCAGGAGCGGCACTGGCAGGCCGCCACCTCGCGCCGGCTGGACGTCGTCGCCGCCTGGCTCGACGGCTCGCGCCTCGCGGCCGCGGGCGTGGGCCACGCATGAGCCTGCGCCGGCCGTCGGTCCGGGCCAAGGTCGTGACCGTCGTCGTGGCGGTGACCGCCATCGGGCTGCTCGCGGCCGGGCTGCTCACCCACGCCATCCAGTCCCAGCAGATCATGGACGACATCTCCGAGGACTTCGACCAGGAGATCCGCGAGCTGCAGGCGCTCGCGAAGGAGGGCGTGGACCCGGAGACGGGCGAGGACTTCCACGGCGCCGGGCGGCTGATGAGTGTTGCCATGGAGCGCAACATCCCGGGCACCAACGAGATGTTCGTGAGCTACCTGGACGGCGTGCACCAGCAGTCCAACCCGTCCACCGCCGGCCGCGTGGTCGTGGACAGCCCGGAGGTGCAGCAGCTCGTGGACGGCCTGACCCCGCAGTCGGCCACGACCGTCGAGCGGGAGATCGAGACCGAGATCGGCCGGGTGTGGTTCGTCGTCGTGCCTGTGACGGTGCCGGACCGGCAGGAGGTGGGCGCGTACGTCATGGCGTCCGCGCTGGACCAGTCGCTCGCCGCCGAGACCGCCGTGATGCGCACCTACGCGATCGTCTGCTGCGTGGCGCTGGTGCTGCTGGGGCTGTTCGCCTGGCTCGTGGTGAGCCGCCTGCTGCGGCCGTTGCGCCAGCTCAGCGCCACCGCGACGCGGGTGACCGAGACCGACCTGACCCAGCGCGTCCCCGTCGCGACCGACGACGACCTGGGCGAGCTCGCGGGGGCCTTCAACACCATGCTCGACCGGCTGTCGACGGCCATCGAGACCCAGCGCCGGTTCCTGGACGACGCCGGCCACGAGCTGCGCACGCCGCTGACCGTGCTGCGCGGCCACCTGGAGGTGCTCGACCCCGACGACCCGGCCGACGTCCGCGAGACCCGTGACCTGCTGCTCGACGAGACCTCCCGGATGGGGCAGATCGTCGAGGAGCTCGTGCTCCTCGCCAAGGCGGAGCGCTCTGACTTCGTGACCCTTGCCCCGGTGGACCTCGGCCGGTTCACGGACGACGTGCACGACAAGGCGCGGGCGCTGGGCGCCCGCCGCTGGGTGGTGGACGCGCGGGCCGACGTCGAGGTGGCCGCCGACGCGCACCGGCTCACCCAGGCGGTGCTCCAGCTCGCCGACAACGCCGTGAAGTTCACCGAGGCCGACGACGAGGTGGGCATCGGCACGCAGGTGTTCGACGGCCCCGCCGGCCGTCTCGTCCGGCTCTGGGTGCGCGACACCGGGCCGGGCGTTCCGCCCCAGGAGGCGGAGCGCATCTTCGACCGGTTCGCGCGGGGGAGCGAGACGGGCGGCACCCCGGGCTCGGGCCTGGGCCTCGCGATCGTCCGGGCCATCGCGCAGGGGCACGGCGGCGACGTCGTCGTGGAACGGTCCGACGGCGGCGGCGCGCGCTTCGTGATGACGTGGCCGCTCGGCGGCGGCCTGCAGCGGGCGGTCCCGCCCGAGGCCAGGCGCGCGACGGTGGAGGAGGCGGCGTGAACCAGATCCTGATCGCGGAGGACGAGGAGCGCATCGCGCAGTTCGTGCGCAAGGGCCTCAAGGCGCACGGCTTCCAGCCCACGGTCGTCTCGGACGGCGCCTCGGCGCTCGGCCACGCCATGTCGGGCGGCTACGACCTGATGGTGCTGGACATCGGGCTGCCCGTGCTGGACGGGTTCACCGTGCTGCAGCGCCTGCGCGACGTCGGCTCCACGCTGCCCGTGGTGATCCTCACCGCGCGCGACTCGCTCTCGGACCGGGTGGCGGGCCTGGAGGGCGGCGCGGACGACTACATGTCCAAGCCGTTCGGCTTCGACGAGCTGCTCGCGCGGATCCGGCTGCGGCTGCGCAAGGCGGCGGGGGAGGCCGCGCAGTCCGACCGGCTGGAGCACGGGGGCGTGGGGCTCGACCTGCGCACCCGCACCGCCACCGTGTCCGGGCGGGAGGTGGAGCTGTCCGCGCGCGAGTTCGCGCTCGCGGAGGTGTTCCTGCAGCACCCGGGCCAGGTCATGTCCCGGGAGCAGCTCCTGTCGCGCGTGTGGGGGTACGACTTCGACCCCGGGTCCAACGTGGTGGACGTGTACGTGCGGTACCTGCGCAAGAAGCTCGGCGCGGACCGCATCGAGACCGTGCGCGGCGCCGGCTACCGGTTCCGCGGCTGACGCGGTCCGGACCCGGTCAGGACATGAGAACCGTCTCATCCTCGTCTCCTCGTCGCCTCATGCTGGCGGGGCAGACTCGTGGTCAGCAGGCACCCGACCGAGGTGCCGGGAGAATCTGGGAGGCACTCACATGAACCCCTCGTCCATGAAGAAGCGCTGGGTCGTCGTCGGGGCGGCCGCCGTGCTCGGCGTCGCCGGGGCGAGCACCGCCGCCGCCCTGAACGACCCGGCCCCGCACACCGCGTCCTCCGCCGCCGTCGCGCTGTCGGGCGGCACAGCGGCCGACGACGGCGCGGTCGCCGCCGACCCGTCGCCCGAGTCGGCGGACTCGCCGAACGAGTCGGCCGTCGACACCCCGGGCTCCGCGCAGTCCGCGGACTCGCCGGGCGACGCAAACTACGACCCGTCGCCGGAGTCGGCGGACTCGCCGAACGAGTCGGCGGTCGACACGGCGGGCTCGGCACAGTCGGCCGACTCGCCCGACGACGCGAACTACAAGGGCGGGGCCGACGACACCCCGGACGGCCCCGGCGACGATGACGACGCCGACGACCGCGGCGACGACTGACCCCGCCGCGCAGGCATCCCGACAGGACCTCAGGTCGCCCCGGTGACCTGAGGTTCTGTCGCGTCCGGGTGGGGATGGGCCGGTATCGCCGGGGACGAACACGCACGAACCGGTAACCCGCCCCGCCTACACTGCGCGCGTGACCCGTACCCACCAGAGACCGCGGATCGCGATCTGCGGCATGGCCATCGAGTCCAGCACGTTCTCCCCGCACCGCTCGGGCTGGGAGGCGTTCACCCTGCTGCGTGGCAACGAGCTCGTCCGGAGGTACCCGTTCCTGCGCGACGGCACAGCCCTGCGCCGCGAGGCCGAGTGGGTCGGGATCCTGCGCGCCGGGGCGCTCCCGGGCGGCGCCGTCCTGACGGACGTCTACGAGACGGTCCGCACGGAGATCGGCCTGGCGCTGGAGGCGCAGGGTCCGTTCGACGGCGTGCTGCTGGAGATCCACGGGGCCATGGCCGTGCTCGGGTACACCGACGCGGAGGCGGACCTCGCGCGGGCGGTACGGGCCGCCGTCGGGCCGGACTGCCTGGTCTCGGCGTCCATGGACCTGCACGGCAACGTGTCGCGGGACCTCGCCACGACCGTCGACCTCATCGCCTGCCACCGCACGGCCCCGCACGAGGACGAGGACGAGGCGCGGGAGCGGGCGGCCACCGACCTGCTGCGGCGCATCGACGGGGCGGGCCGGCCGCGCAAGGCCTGGGTGCAGGTGCCCGTGCTGCTGCCGGGGGAGCGGACGAGCACCCGGCTGGAGCCCGCGAAGGGCATCTACGAGGACGTCGCCCGGGTCGGCGAGCTCGACGGCGTGCTCGACGCCTCCCTCTGGGTCGGGTACGCGTGGGCGGACGAGCCGCGCAGCCGGGCCGCCGTCGTGGTCATGGGCGACGACGACGCCGTCATCACCCGGGAGGCCGAGCGCCTGGCGCGCCGGTACTGGGACGCGCGCGACGAGTTCGAGCTCGTCGCCCCGGCCGGGACGTACGAGGAGTGCCTGCGGGCCGTCCTGGCGAGCGACGCCCGGCCGTTCGTCCTGTCGGACTCCGGCGACAACCCCATGGCCGGCGGGGCGGGCGACGTCACCTGGACCCTCGCGCGGCTCCTCGCGGAGCCCGCCTTCGCGGCCCCGCCCGCCGACGGCGGCCGCAGCGCCATCTACGCCGCCCTGCCCGACGCCGACGCCGCCCGCGCGGTGGCCGCCGCCGGGGTGGGCGCCGTGGTCGAGGTGGAGGCTGGGGCCCGGGTCGACGCCGGCCCGCACGGGCCGGTCACGCTGCGGGGCGTCGTCGAGCACGTGCGCACCGACGATCCCCTCGCGGGGATCGTGTGCGTCGTGGCGGCCGGCGGGCTGCGCGTGGTCCTGACCGAGCGCCGGCGGCCGTACCACCTGGAGTCCGACTTCACGGCGATCGGCCTGGACCCGCGCGGCACCGACGTCGTGGTGGTGAAGATCGGCAACCTGGAGACCGAGCTCCACGACATGGCCGAGGACTGGATGCTGATGCTCACCCCGGGCGGCGTGGACCAGGACCTGCCCGGGCTGCGCCACACCGGCCTGGGCGGCCCCGTGCACCCGTTCGACGACGACGCGGCGTTCGGCGACGGCCCCGACCTCACGCCGGAGCTGCTCTGACGAACGCCGAGCGGGCTACAGCGGGCCCTGGAAGTCCGCGCTGCCGCCCGCCGGCACGAACCCGAGCGCGATGTTGATCGCGAGCATGTGCGGGTTCTCCTCGTTGTTCCACGTGTAGATGCGCCGGGCGGCGGGGCGCAGCAGCGCGTGCTCGCGCAGGTTGACGGCCTTGACGAGCATCCCGAGCCGGTGCCCGCGGTGCGCCTTGAGCACCACCGTCGACTGCTGGTTGGTGTGCTCGGGCTTGTCGTCGCTCCACTGGAGCATCGTCATCGCGACGAGCTCCCCGGTGGCCACGTGCTCGGCCGCCGTCACCACGTACCGGTCGCCCTTGGCGGCGATCGTCGCGTCCTCGCCGCGGATCCGCTCCGCGTCCCAGACGTCGGACTCGACCTCGAGGCCACCGCGCGGCTCGTCGTCGGCCAGGGCCTGCTCCAGGGCCGCGTACTGCTCGATCCACTCCTCCGGCGTCGGAGCCGTCCAGGTGTGGACGCGGTACGCGTCGCCCGCGACGGCCCGGGCCTCGGCCTCGAACCGCGAGATCGCCTCGGGCAGGACCGGCAGGTCGATCCGGGAGCGGCGCTCCACGAGCTGGAGCGTCAGGCCCAGCTTGCGCGCGAGGCGCACGCCCGGCAGGTCGGCGGCGACCTCGCCGGTGCCGGACGCCGGGGTCAGCGTCTCGCCGGTACCGTCCTCCGGCCGGGGGCCGAAGTCGACGGGGGCCAGGAGCGTCGTCCGGCCCTCCGCGCGGGCCGTGTCCTGGATCCACTGTGCCAGTGCCGACCCGATGCCCTGCCGCCGGTGCTCCGGGCGGACCGCGACGACGCCGAACGCCAGCTCCGGGTTCGACCGCACGTGCAGGAACATGAAGCCGCTGCCCACGACCTGCGGGCCGGCCGGCGTGTCCACCACGGCGACCTGCCGCAGCTTGCGCAGGTACTTCTGGTTGTTCATCCCCACGAGGATCCCGATCGGCGTCGGGGCGCCGTCCGCGTTGCCGGTGTCCGCGGCCTCCGCCGCGGCGTGCGTCTCCGCGATACCCCGGTACGCCCAGGCGTCCGCGTCGTCCAGCGAGTCCGGGTGTGGCGGGGTCATGAGCCGCCACGCCGACGTCGCCGGGGCGGGTACTGCCGAGGATGTGGTCATGGGTCCAGGGTGCTCCGCCCCTCCCCGGGGCGCACGGCTTTATTTCGGTCCCGGTAGCGTGACCGCATGACGAAGAGGTCGCGTGCCCGGGCCGCGTCGGCCGCAGGGGCGACGGATCCCGCCGACGTCGTCCGGCGGCTCACCCTGCGGCAGAAGGCCCGGCTGCTGTCCGGGTCCTCGTTCTGGACCACCGCCGAGGCGCCCGGCGTCCCGGCGGTCTACCTCGCCGACGGCCCCCACGGCGTGCGGCGGCTCGCGGCCGACGTCGGCGACATCGAGGGCGCGCTCCCCGCCACCTGCTTCCCGCCCGCCGTGGCCCTGGGCAGCACGTTCGACGTCGACCTCGTGCGCCGGGTCGGCGCGGCCGTCGGCGCGGAGGCCCGGGCACGCGCCGTCGACGTCGTGCTCGGCCCGGGTATCAACATCAAGCGCAGCCCCCTGTGCGGCCGCAACTTCGAGTACGTCGCGGAGGACCCGCTGCTCGCCGGCGAGATCGGCGCGGCCCTGGTCACCGGGATCCAGGGCGGGGGCGTGGCCGCGTGCGTCAAGCACTACGCCGCGAACAACCAGGAGACCGAGCGCATGCGCGTCTCCGCCGACGTCGACGAGCGCACCCTGCGCGAGATCTACCTGCGCGCGTTCCAGCGGGTGGTGACCAGGGCGCGGCCCGCCACGCTCATGTCGTCCTACAACCGGGTCAACGGCACGCACACCGGCGAGGACCGGCGCCTGACCAACGACGTGCTGCGCGGCGAGTGGGGCTTCGAGGGCCTGGTCATGTCCGACTGGGGCGCCGTCCACGACCGCCTCGCCGGCGTCCGCGCGGGACTGGACCTGGAGATGCCCGGCGCCGGCGAGGTCCGGGTCAAGGAGATCGTCGCGGCCGTCCGGTCCGGCGGCCTCGACGTGGCCGACGTCGACCGCTCGGCCACCCGTGTGGTCGCGCTGGCGCTCGCGGCCCGTGCTGCGCGGGAGTCGGCCGCGGACGGGACGGACGCCGCGCCCGGGGCGCTTCTCGCGGAGCGGGGCGACGACCCCGAGGCCTGGCACGACGACGCGCACCACGCGCTGGCCCGCGAGGCGGCGGGCCGCGCGGTGGTGCTGCTCAAGAACGACGGTGGCCTGCTGCCTCTGGCCCCGCGCACGCGCCTTGCCGTGATCGGCGAGCTCGCCCGGACGCCGCGGTTCCAGGGCGCGGGCTCGTCCCAGATCGTGCCCACCCAGGTCGACGACGCGCTGTCGGCGATCCGCGACTCGGCGGCCGACGTCGTGTTCGCGCCGGGGTACGAGCTGGGGCCGGGGGACGGGTTCGGCCCGGCGGGTCGCCGGGCACGAGGCCGGAGGGGCCTGACCGCCGGCCGCCGCGCGCGTGCCGCCGCCGCGCTGGCCGACGAGGCCGTGGCCGCGGCCCGGGACGCGGGCGTGGTCCTGTTCTTCGCGGGCCTGCCGCAGTCGGCCGAGGCCGAGGGCCGCGACCGCGCGCACATCGAGCTCCCCGCGGCGCAGCTCGACCTGCTGGACCGGGTGCTCGCGGTCAGCTCCCGCGTGGTCGTGGTGCTCTCCAACGGCTCGGTGGTGCGGCTGTCCGGCTTCGCGGACCGCGTGCCCGCGATCGTCGAGGGCTGGCTGCTGGGCCAGGCGGGCGGCGGTGCGGTGGCCGACGTCCTGTTCGGCCGGGTCAACCCGTCCGGCCGCCTGGCCGAGACGGTCCCGCTCCGCATCGAGGACACCCCCGCGTGGACGAGCTTTCCGGGCACCGGGCTGCACGTGACCTACGGCGAGGGCATCTTCGTGGGCTACCGCTGGTACGACGCGCGGGACCTGGCCGTGCAGTACCCGTTCGGCCATGGGCTCTCGTACACGACGTTCGGGTACTCGGGGCTGGTGGTCTCGACAGGCTCGACCAGCGGGGCGGGCTCGGCCAGCGGGCTGGCCGTGCGCGTGACCGTCACCAACACGGGCGGCGTGGCGGGGCGCGAGGTGGTGCAGTGCTACGTGTCCGTGTCCGGCTCCGCCGTCCCGCGGGCGCCGCGCGCGCTGGCGGCGTTCGCCGTCGTCGACCTGGTGCCGGGGGAGTCACGCGAGGTCGAGCTGGTCGTGGACCGGGCCGACCTCGCGTACTGGGACGTGCGGGCCGACCGGTGGCACGTGGAGAACGGCACCTACCGCGTCGAGGTGGGCGCCTCCAGCCGCGACCTGCGGGTCGCCGCCGAGGTGGAGGTGGCGGGCGACGTGTTCGTCGCGCCGCTCACCCCGGAATCCTCGGTGGGGGAGGCGATGGCGCACCCGGTGATCGGCCCAGCGGTGACGGCGCTGCTGCGGGCGGCCGGCCTGTCCGACGACGTCATGACCATGACCATGGCGATGCCCTTGGAGCGCCTCCCGTACCAGCCGGGCTCTGGCATCACGCACCGACGCGTCCGCCAGCTGCTGAGGATCGCGAACGGCCGGCTGGCCGCTCGCCTGCGCGGTAGTAAAGGCTCCTGACTCGAAGGCGAAGTGCATGATCTGTAGCATCCAAGCTGCAGGATTCGAAGCGTAGATCATGCATGAGATGGAGCGTAGAGACTGCGAAATCTGTAGCCTAGATGCATGGTGGCTTACTCGACACGCGTTGTGGATCGTCTGCTTGACCGATATCTCGAAGGCCTGCCTGCAGTGGCATTGCAGGGGCCGAAGGGCGTGGGCAAGACGGCGACAGCGCAGCAGCGGGTGCAGCGAACGATCGACCTGTCGGACCCCTTTGCGCGCGAGGCGTTCCGCGCGGCGCAGGATCCGTTGGCCGGCTTGGACGGGGCGACGCTGATCGACGAGTGGCAACGAGAGCCGGGCTCGTGGGACCAGGTCAAGCGTGCTGTTGACGGTGGTGTCGCTCCAGGCTCGTTCCTGATCGCCGGAAGCTCCACACCGCCTGGGGCGACCGTTCACTCCGGGGCTGGCCGGATCCTGACGCTACGGATGCGCCCACTGTCCTTGTACGAACGAGGTGTTGCCGTCGACGGTGTCAGCCTTGCCGAGCTCCTGGTCGGCAAGAAGCCGACGATCGCCGGAAATACCAGCGTAGATCTGCGTACCTACACCAACGAGATCCTTGCGTCGGGGCTGCCGGGTGTCCGACGGACACCTGTGGACCTGCGACAGGATCAGATCGACGCCTACTTGGAAGCAACGGTCAGCCAGGAGTTCGCGGAACAGGGTGTGTCTGTGCGTCGCCCGGCGATCTTGCGTGCCTGGATGGCTGCCTACGCTGCCGCGACCGCGACGACGTCGACCTACACGACGATCCTCGACGCGGCCACGCCAGGCCTCCCGGACAAGCCAGCTCGTTCGACGACTCTCGTCTACCGAGACGTGCTGACCCGGGCCTTTCTCCTCGATCCCCTCGAACCGTGGATGCCGTCCCGGAACCATCTGAAGAGGTTGGGACAGACGCCGAAGCACTACCTGGCTGACCCGGCGCTGGCCGCGCGGCTCCTCGGTGCCAGTGAGAACGGGCTGCTCGCGGGGCGCGCCGCTGGGCCCGACGTGCCGCGGGACGGCACGCTTCTCGGCGCGCTGTTCGAGCACCTCGTCGCGTCGTCGGTCCAGGTCTACGCACAGGCCGCTCGGGCGAGGACGGGCCACCTGCGAACGCAGGACGGCAGGCACGAGGTCGATCTGATCGTCGAGCGCGACGGCGCAGTTCTCGCTCTTGAGGTCAAGCTTGCGGCGACCGTGACGGATGACGACGTCAAGCACCTCCTCTGGCTCCGCGAGCAGATCGGCGAAGAGCTGGTGGACGCCGCAGTGATCTCCACCGGCCCGGATGCCTACCGTCGTCGGGACGGGATCGCTGTGATTCCTGCGGCGCTGCTCGTTCCCTGAGCGGAACTCCTGCGTCCGAGACGGTCAGAGGCGCTTCTGCAGGGCGGCCTCCGCGCCCGACGGGCGGAAGCCCAGGGCCACGTTGATGCCCAGCATGTGCGCGTTCTCCTCCGCGTTGAACGTGTGCACCCGTTCCGTCTGCGGGTAGCGGGCGGCGAGCTCGCGGAGGTTCACGGCCTTGACGAGCATCCCGAGCCGGTGCCCGCGGTGCGCCTTGAGCGCGATCGTCTCCTCCTGGAACACGTACGCCGGCTTGCCGTCCTGCAGCAGGAACGAGGTGCCACCCGCGATCTCGCCCGACGGGACGTGCACCACCAGGGTGGTCAGCAGGCGCTCGCCGCTGTCGGCCCGGGATGCCAGGTAGGTGCGCACGCGCTCGGCGTCCCAGGTCTCCTCGCCGAAGTCGAGCTCGCCCTGCGGCACGTCCGTGGACATCCGCGTCATGAGCTGGGCGTATCCCTCGTGCCACTCCTCGGGGATCCCCTCCCAGGTGTGGGTCACGTAGTCGGCGCCGGCCTTCTCCCGCGCCTCGGCCTCGAAGGCGGCCAGCGTCTCCGGGTCCACGGGCAGGTCGAGGCGCGACATGCGCTCCACCTGCTCCAGCGTGTACCCGCGGCCCAGCGCGAACCGCACGCCGGCGGCGTCGGCGGGCAGCCGTCCGGCGCCGGTGGCGGGCACCAGAGCGTCCTCGCCCTCGGCCGCCTCGCGGGCCGAGAGCGACCAGCCGAAGAACGTGGTCCGGCCCGCGTCCGCCGCCACTCGTTCCGCCTGCTCGGCCAGGGCGCTGCCGATGCCGCGGCGCCGGTGCTCCGGGTGCACGCCCACGTAGACGTCGGCGGTGTGGGTGTTCTGGTCGCGGCTCATCGTCAGCAGCCCGAAGCCGACGACGTCGTCGACGGTGGGGGTGGCACCGTCCGCCCGGTCGAGGACCGCGACGAACCGCCGCTTGTCGGCGTACTCCTGGTGCAGCATGCCGCTGACGAGCTGCTGCTCGGTGCGGGCGAGGTCGTCGTAGCCCAGGTTCGCCGTCTCGACGGCCCGGTCCACGGCGGCGATGCCGTGGTAGGCCCAGGCGTCGGGGTGGTCGGCCGCCGGTGCGGGGGCGACGTCAAGGATGCGCCACGTCGTCGGCTCGGGCGCGAAGCCGGTGGGAGAGGTCATACGACCAGGGTGCCCCGCACGCCGCCGGGCGGCGAGAGATTTTCGACGGCGTGCGGGCCCGGGTCAGGCGGCGACGGAGATGGCCTGCCCGACGGCGGTCCGGTCGGTCAGGGCGTCGCGCATCGCCAGGGCCAGGTCGGGGCGGGCGATGGTCCAGGCCCACCGCACGTTGCCGTCCCGCCGGGCCTGGTAGCGGCCGGTGCCCGGGCGGTCCTGGAGGCGCGGTGGGCGCATGATCGTCCAGTCCACGTGGCTGGCCCGGATCACCTGCTCCATGGCTTCCAGGTCGGCGTTCGCCACCGCCAGCGCCCGCTTGAGGATCGGCTTGGCGACGTAGCGGGAGAGCGGGTCGTCGCCGTCGACCAGCCAGCCGCTCGCGCTGATGGCGACCAGGCGGCGCACGCCGGCCTGCTCCATGGCGGCGACGACCGCCGTGATCCCGTCGCGCAGGACGTGCGGCGACTCGCCGGGGACCGGTCCCAGGCAGCTCGCCACGGCGTCGACCCCCTCGAACGCGGCGGCGAGGGCCGCGACGTCGGTGGCCTCGGCGACCCGGACCTCGCCGGGCGCCCCGGTCAGGCGGGACGGGTCGCGAACGACGGCGACCACCTCGTGGCCGGCCGCCGCGAGGACGCGGACGAGCTCGCGCCCGGTACGGCCGCTCGCTCCGACAACTGCGATCTGCATGACGTCTCCTCGGTCTGGGGTGGTGCTCGGCAGGGGGTGAGTGAATACTTACTTACACCGTGGCACGAGCCAGGACCGCAGGTCAAGGGAACGGGGGGCGAGAATGTCTGCCATGAGCACACGGGAGCGGATCCTCGACGCGGCGGCGCGGGTGATGCGCGAGCAGGGCGTCGCGCACGCGACGACCAAGGAGATCGCCCGCGCGGCCGGCTGCTCGGAGGCGCTGCTCTACCGGCACTTCGACGACAAGCAGGGCCTCTTCATGGCCGTGCTGCAGGAGCGCCTGCCGCGGTTCGACCTGCCCGACGACGCCGTGGGCGCCGCGACCGTCGCGGCCAACCTCGAACGGCTCGTGTCGGGGCTGCTGGACTTCTACGTGGACAGCTTCCCGATCTCGGCCTCGATCTTCTCCAGCAGCACGCTGCTGGCCCGGCACCGGGAGTCGATCGCGGCGAAGGGGGCAGGCCCGGCGACGCCGCAGCTCCGGCTGCAGGCCTACCTGGAGGCAGAACGTGCGGCCGGCCGGGTGCGCGCCGACGCCGACGTCGAGGCCGTGGCGCGCCTGCTCGTGGGCGCGGCGCTGCACCAGGCGTTCCTGGCCACCTTCTGGGGCGACGGGAGTGCCGACGAGCCGGACCTGGCCGGTCGTCTGGTGACCCCGGTCCTGCCGGGGCTGCTGGCGGGCTAGGCCCTACACCCCAGGTGGCGCCGTGCTCGAACGTTGCACCAGCCGCGTGGGCAGCCGGGTGTGGTGCCCGGCCGACGGGCCGGACTCCAGCATCGAGATGACCATGCGGAGCGCCTCGGCGCCCATCTCGTGCAGGGACTGCGCCACCGTGGTCAGGGGTGGCGTGCACCCGGCGGCCTCGGGGACGTCGTCGAACCCGATGACCGAGAGGTCCTCCGGCACGCGCAGGCCCAGCTCCTGGGCCACCTGGATGACGTGGATCGCGGACAGGTCGTTCGCGGCGAAGACGGCCGTGGGCCGGTCGGGGCGCTCGAGCAGGTCGTGCGTGGGCCGGTCGGAGCGGTCGGGGCGGTAGCCGCCCTCCAGCACCAGGCTGGGGTCCGGCGTCAGGCCCGCCGCGTTCATCGCCTCGAAGAAGCCCAGCTCGCGCAGGCGGGCCGACTCCAGGTCGGCGCGTCCGCCCAGGTAGCCGATGCGCGTGTGGCCCAGGCCGATGAGGTGCTCGGTCGCGGTGCGGGCGCCGCCCAGGTTGTCGGAGTCGACGGTGGCCGGGCCCGTGGGCCCGGTGTGCGGGTCGATGGCGACGATCGGGACGCCGTCGTGCTGCGGGAGGGCGAGCGTGGGTGTCACGATGACCACGCCGTCGATCAGCGTGCCGGCGAGGCGCGACAGCGAGCGGCGCTCCCAGCCCACGTGGTCCGAGCGGCCGGCGTCGCCGCAGTAGGCGAGGAGCTCGTAGCCCGTGCCGGCGATCGCGGCGGAGATGCCCTTGAGGAGCTCGGTGCTGAACGGCTCGAACTCGGCCACGAGCACGCCGATCACGTTGGTCTGCCGGCGGCGCAGGCTGCGCGCGACCAGCGACGACTCGTACCCGAGGTCGGCCACGACGGCGAGCACGCGCTCGGCGGTGGCAGCCGCCACGCCGTACCGGCCGTTGACGACCTTCGACACGGTGGCGACCGAGACTCCGGCGACGCGCGCGACGTCGGTGATGGTGGCGCGGCCGGTCGCGCGCTCGTCGGTGCCGGACTGCCCGAGGATCTCGGGGTCGTCCCGCACGCCGTCACCCGGTCCGGCGGTGGACCCGGGTGAGCCTGTCCCACTGTGCACGGAAGAGACAGTACATCCGGGCGGGGCGGTCCGTGTGCCGGGCCGAGCCGTTTCGAAATCGATATCGAAACCGTTTGACGAAACGATGGCGCTCCTGACACTCTCCTGGTTGACGGACTCCGTGGTCCGTCGTAGAGGCAGGCTCCTGCCAACCGTCGATGACGACTTACAAGGGGTTCCACAATGATGAGGAAAACGCGGGCCTCGGGCATCGTTGCCCTGGGTGCCACCGTTGCCCTGCTGGCCACGGCTTGTTCGGGTGGCGGGGGCAATGAGGGAGGTTCGGACGGCGAGGTCTCGATGACCTTCTGGCACAACTCCACCACCGGGCCGGGCAAGGCGTTCTGGGAAGACACCGTCGCCGCCTTCGAGGAGGCCAACCCGGGTGTGACGATCGACGTCCAGTCGATCCAGAACGAGGACATGGACGGCAAGCTGCAGACCGCCCTCAACTCGGGCGACGCACCGGACATCTTCATGGCGCGCGGCGGCGGCAAGCTGGCCGACGTCGTCGAGGCCGGCCAGATCATGGACCTCACCGACTCGATCGACGAGGCGACGAAGACCAACGTCGGCGCCGGCTTCGACGCCTTCACCGTCGACGGCAAGGTCTACGGCATGCCGACCGCCATCCTGCCGGGTGGCCTGTTCTACAGCCAGGACCTGTTCGACGAGGCCGGCATCACCGAGACGCCGACCACCGTCGACGAGCTGGACGACGCGGTGTCCGCCCTGAAGGACAAGGACATCTCCCCGATCGCCCTGGGCGCCAAGGACGCTTGGCCTGCCGCCCACTGGTTCTACTTCTTCGCGCTCCGCGAGTGCTCGCAGGAGACGCTCGAGACCGCGGCGCAGTCCCGCAGCTTCGACGACGACTGCTGGATCGCGGCCGGCGAGGACCTGCAGGCGCTCGCCGACACCGAGCCGTTCCAGAACGGCTACCTGACGGCGACCGCCCAGCAGGGCGCCGGCTCCTCGGCGGGCCTCATCGCGAACCACAAGGCCGCCATGGAGCTCATGGGTGCCTGGGACCCGGGCGTCATCGCGGGGCTGACCCCGGACCAGAAGCCGCTGAAGGACCTCGGCTGGTTCCCGTTCCCGGCCACCGCGAGCGGTGACGGCGACCCGGCCGCGTTCATGGGCGGCGTCGACGGCTACTCCTGCTTCGTCGAGGCTCCGCCGGAGTGCGCCGACTTCCTGAACTTCTTCATGCAGAAGGAGTACCAGGAGAACTACGCCGAGGCCTTCGTGACCCTGCCGGCCAGCAAGGAGGCGCAGGAGGTCGTGACCGACCCCGCGCTGCAGTCCGTGCTGGCGGCCTACAACGAGGCACCGTACGTCTCCGTCTGGCTGGACACGCTCTACGGCCAGAACGTGGGCAACGCGCTCAACGCCGGCGTCGTGGAGATGCTGGCCGGCGACGGCACCCCGCAGAGCATCGTCGACGCCGTGAACGCCGCGGCCGCGATGGAGTAACGAGCCAGATGACTCACTCCCTGGGCGAGAGCTCGACAACCAGGACGGCCTCGCCTGAGGGTCCCACGGCGGGCGGGGGCGGCGTGCAGACGCCGTCCCCGGCCCCCGGGCCGCGGTGGGGCAGGCGGACCGACTGGCGCAAGACGCTCGAGATCACGGTGCTCTCGGGCCCTGCCATCGTCGTGTTCCTCGCGTTCGTCATCTTCCCCGTCTTCCTGGCGGCCTACTACGGGTTCTTCAAGTGGAAGGGCTACGGGCCGCCGACCGAGTTCGTCGGGCTGGACAACTACCTGACGATCTTCCGGGACTCGGCCTTCCACGACGCGCTCCTGCACAACGGCTACATCGTGGTGCTCTCGCTGATCCTGCAGGGGCCGGCGGCCGTCGCGCTGGCGCTCCTGCTGAACCAGAAGATCCGCGGGCGTTCGATCATCCGGGTCCTGATCTTCGTGCCGTACGTGATCTCCGAGGTCATCGTGGGTACCGGCTGGAGCCTGCTGCTGCAGAGCTCCGGTGCGGTGAACGACCTGTTCGAGAAGATGGGCCTCGGGTTCCTGGCCGTCGACTGGTTGTCCGATCCCAAGATCGCCCTCTGGTCCCTGATGATCATCATCAGCTGGAAGTACATCGGCTTCGCCGTGATCCTGTTCCTCGCGGGCCTGCAGAGCATCCCCGAGGAGCTCTCGGAGGCGGCGGCGATCGACGGCGCCTCGTACTGGCAGATCCAGCGGACGATCACGCTGCCGCTGCTCGGGCCGACGCTCCGTATCTGGGCGTTCCTGTCGATCATCGGCTCGCTCCAGCTCTTCGACCTCGTCTACATCATCTGGGGCCAGTACATCTCCGCCACCGCCGGTACGTCGACGATGGCGACCTACATGGTCCTGAACGGGCGCCTGGCCGGGAACTTCGGTTACGGCAACGCTGTCGCCGTCGTCCTGTTCCTGATCTCGCTGGTCATCGCGCTGGTCTACCAGCGCTACGTGCTGCGCCGGGACACCGAGGGTGCGCTCACGGAAGGGAAGAAGTGATGGCGACGCTGCTCCAAGCCCCCACCACGACCGGGCAGGCGCTCCGCCGGCAGCCGAAGGTCGCCTGGGGAAGCCCGATGACCTACGTCGTCGCGTTCCTGTTCGTCGGCATCTGCATCGCCCCCGTGCTCTACATCATCCTGGGCGGGTTCCGGACGAACGCGCAGATCACCACTGACCCGTCGGGCCTGCCCGCGCCGTGGGTGGTCGAGAACTACGTCAGCGTGCTCGTGAGCGAGGTGTTCTGGCGCCAGGTCGCGAACTCGGCGGTGGCGGGCATCCTCACCACCGTCGGCGTGGTGGCGCTCGGGCTCATGGTCAGCTTCGTGCTGGCGCGGTACGACTTCAAGCTCAACGCGGCCATGTACTCGCTGTTCGCGGCCGGTCTCATGTTCCCCATGACGGTCGCGATCACGCCGCTGTACATCCTGATCCGTGACCTGGGCCTCATGAACACCATGGGCGGGATCGTCCTGCCGCAGATCGCGTTCGCACTCCCGACCACGATCATCATCCTGGTGCCGTTCCTGCGTGCCATCCCGAAGGAGATCGAGGAAGCGGCCTCGATCGACGGCGCGAGCCGCATCGGGTTCTTCTTCCGGATGGTCGTGCCGCTGTCGCTGCCCGGCGTCATCACGGTCGGCATCCTGGCGTTCGTCGCGTCGTGGAACTCGTACATGCTGCCGCTGTTCATCCTGAACGACGAGCTGTCGTACACGCTGCCGCTCGGCGTCCAGGCGTTCGCGTCGCAGTACTCGGTCGACACCGCGCGCGTGCTGGCCTTCACGTCGCTGTCGATGATCCCCGCGCTGATCTTCTTCTCGCTGTTCGAGCGGCGCATCGTCGGCGGCCTCACCGGAGCCGTGAAGGGCTGACCGGGCGCGGCCGCGCCGCGCCACCTCCGCACAGGGTCGTACAAGCAGGTCGTACAAGCAGGTCGAGGAAGGAAATTCATGACGGAGCTGCCGGTGGCGCTTCGGGCGATGCCCGAGGTGTCGGAACGCGTGCGTGAGCTGCACGCCCAGATGACGCTCGAGGAGAAGCTCGCACAGCTTGTGGGGTACTGGCTGGACCAGGGCGGCAACGTCGTGGCCCCGATGCAGGGCGAGATGGCGGGCGGCCAGGGCACCACCGCGCTCCCGGACATCACCCGGCACGGGCTGGGGCACTACACCCGCGTGTACGGCACGCGGCCCGTGGACCCGGCCGAGCGCGCCGCGTGGCTCTGGGCCGAGCAGCGCCGGATCAAGCGCGAGACGCGCCTCGGCATCCCCGCGCTGGTCCACGAGGAGTGCCTCACCGGCCTCGCGGCCTGGAAGGCGGCGACCTTCCCGACGCCGCTCGCCTGGGGCGCGTCGTTCGACCCGGAGCTGGTCGAGGAGATGGGCCGGCTCATCGGCGACTCCATGAAGGAGCTCGGCATCCACCAGGGCCTGGCGCCGGTGCTCGACGTCGTCCGCGACCCCCGCTGGGGCCGCGTCGACGAGTGCATCGGCGAGGACCCGTACCTCGTCGGCACGGTCGGCACCTCGTACGTCCGCGGCATGCAGGGCGCGGGCGTGCACGCCACGCTCAAGCACTTCGTCGCCTACTCCGCCTCCAAGGCGGGGCGCAACCACGCCCCGGTGAGCGCGGGCCCGCGCGAGATCGCCGACGTTTTCCTGCCGCCCTTCGAGATGGCCGTGGTCGACGGCGACGTGCGGTCCGTCATGGCCTCGTACAACGACGTCGACGGCGTGCCGATGCACTCCTCCGGCGAGTACCTCACCGAGCTGCTCCGCGAGAAGTGGGGGTTTGACGGCGTCGTCGTCGCCGACTACTTCGGCGTCGCGTTCCTCAGCGTGATGCACGCGATCGCCGCCGACCGGGGCGCCGCCGCCGCGGCGGCCCTGCAGGCCGGCGTCGACGTCGAGCTGCCCTCCGGCGACGCGTACCTCGAACCGCTGACCGCGCTCGTCAAGGACGGCGACGTACCGGTCGAGGTGGTGGACCGGGCCGTGCTGCGCGCGCTCAAGCAGAAGGAGGAGCTCGGCCTCCTCGAGCCGGATGTGTACGAGGACGAGCCGCCCGCCGTCGTGGACGTCGACTCGCCCGCGCACCGCGACGTCGCCCGGCGCCTCGCCGAGGAGTCGGTGGTGCTGCTGGCGAACGACGGCGTGCTGCCGTTCGGGTCCTGGCACGACAAGCCGGCCCGCGTGGCCGTGATCGGGCCCAACGCGGACCGTCCCGAGGCCCTGATGGGCTGCTACTCGTTCGCCAACCACGTGCTGGCGCACCACCCCGGTGTCCCGGCCGGGTTCGAGATCCCGTCCCTGGCCGAGGCCCTGGCCACGGAGCTCGGCGGCCCGGACGCGCCCGAGCTCACCTTCGCGCGCGGCTGCGACGTCGAGGGCGACGACACCTCCGGGTTCGCCGAGGCGGTCGCCGCCGCGGAGGCCGCCGACGTGGCGGTCGTCGTGGTGGGCGACCAGGCCGGCCTGTTCGGCCGCGGCACCGTGGGCGAGGGCAACGACAGCGAGTCGCTCGACCTGCCCGGCGTGCAGCGCGAACTCGTCGAGGCGGTGCTCGCCACCGGCAGGCCCGTCGTCATGGTGCTGCTCACCGGCCGCCCCTACGCCATCGGCTGGGCGCTCGACGGCGACGGGTCCGGCGGGCGCACGCCCGGCGCCGTCCTCCAGGCGTTCTTCCCGGGCGAGGAGGGTGGCTCGGCGCTCGCGGGCGTGCTCTCGGGCCGGGTCAACCCGTCCGGGCGCCTGCCCGTGTCGCTGCCGCGCTCGTCGGGCGCGCAGCCGTACTCGTACCTGCACCCGATCCTGGGCGGGGCGTCCGAGGTGACGTCGACCGACTCCACGCCGGTGCGCGCCTTCGGGTTCGGGCTGTCGTACACGACGTTCGAGCGTGAGCTCGTGTCCGTGGACCCGTCGGTCGAGGCGGGCGGCACGTTCCGCGCCGTCGTCGTGGTGACGAACGCGGGCGAGGTGGCCGGCTCCGACGTCGTGCAGCTCTACGGGCACGACGTGGTGAGCTCGGTGGCACGGCCCACGACGCAGCTGCTCGGCTACCACCGGGTGGACCTGGCGCCGGGGGAGTCGACGACCATCGCGTTCGACGTGCCGACCACGCGGTTCGCGTTCAGCGACCGCAAGATGGTGCGGATCGTCGAGCCCGGGGACGTCGAGGTCTGGGTCGGCGCGCATGCGGCTGACAACGTTGTCAGGGTGGTGGCCGAGGGCATCGCCGACCTGGACGAGCCGAACGACTCCGTGCCCGTCCTGCCGCCGTCGGCCCGCCGGCTCGTCACCATCACGGGCGACGTGCACGAGGTCACGACGTCGGACCGGCGGTGGGTCGACACCACCGTGGCGCCGTGACGGTTGTCCGCAACCCCGTCCTGCCGGGCTGCTACCCCGACCCGACGATCTGTCGGGTCGGGGCGTGGTACTACCTCGTCAACTCGACGTTCGAGTACTTTCCCGGTCTGCCGGTGTTCCGCAGCCGCGACCTGGTGCACTGGGAGCAGATCGGCCACGCGCTCGACCGGGCGGGGCAGCTCGACATGCAGGGGATCGCGTCGTCGGGCGGGCTGTACGCGCCGACGCTGCGGCACCGCGACGGGGTGTTCTGGCTGGTCTGCACCCTTGTGGACCAGCGGGACAGCTCGCGGGGCGGCAACTTCGTGCTGACCGCGACCGACCCGGCGGGGCCGTGGTCCGACCCCGTGTGGCTGGACGAGGACGGTATCGACCCCTCCTTGTTCTTCGACGACGACGGCCGGGTCTGGCTGCACGGGACCCGCCTTGCCCGCGAACCGCAGTGGCACGACCAGACGGAGGTCTGGCTGCGCGAGCTCGACCCGGCCACGATGCGGCTGACCGGACCCGAGCACGTGCTCTGGCGGGGCGCGGTGCTGGGTGCCGTGTGGGCGGAGGGGCCGCACCTCTACCGGGTGGACGGGACGTACTACCTGCTCGCTGCCGAAGGGGGCACCGAGTTCCACCACGCGATCTCCGTGGCCCGTTCCGAGTCGGTGACCGGCCCGTACGTCGGCAACCGGGCCAACCCGGTGCTGACCCACCGGCACCTGGGGCGGGACGTGGACGTCGTCGGCGTCGGGCACGCCGACCTGGTGGAGGCGCCCGACGGTTCGTGGTGGGCCGTGCTGCTCGCCATGCGCCCGTACGGCGGCTACCACTACAACCTCGGCCGGGAGACGTTCCTCGTACCCGTGACGTGGGAGGACGGCTGGCCGGTCTTCGCGCCGGGGCAGGGCCGCGTACCGGCGGTGGTGGAGGTGCCGGACGGTGTCCGGGCGGACGGCGTGGCTGCCGGCCCGCGTGCCGCCTGGCCGCCCGCCGGACCGGTGCTGCCCGGCGACCTGCGGTGGACCGGTCTGCGCGGCCCCGCCGACTTCGCCGAGCCGCACGGCGACGGCTGGCTGCTGCGCGTGCGCCCGCAGAACCTGACGGATGCGGCGACGCCGGCCTTCCTGGGCGTGCGCCAGCAGCACCAGGACGTCACGGTGCGGACCGTGCTGCGGTTCGACCCGGCAGGGCCGGACGAGCACGCGGGTCTCGCGGTGCGCCAGTCCGAACGGGACCACGTGCTGCTGGTCGTGGCGGGTGCGCTCGACACCGACGACCGCCGGGTGCTCGCGGTGCACCACCGGGCGGGCGTGGCCACCGTGCTCGGGGAGCGGCCGCTGCCCGCGGGCGACGCCCCCGTCACCCTGGCCGTGCAGGCACGCGGGCAGGACTACGTCCTGCTCGCGGGGGTCGGGGAGGAGCTGCCGACCCCGGTCGCGACCGCCGACGGGCGCGCCCTCGACAGCGTCTCGGCAGGTGGCTTCCTGGGGGTGTGGCTGGGCCTGGTCGCGACGAGCAACGGCGCGCCGTCGACCGGGGTCGTCACCGTCGAGCGGTTCGAGTACCAGCCGTCCGCCTGAGGGCCGGACCGGGTGGGAGGATGGGCCGATGCGCATCGACGTCTGGCTGTGGGCGGTCCGGCTGACCAAGAGCCGGTCCGTCGCCGCCGAGCTGTGCCGGAGCGGCCGGGTACGGATCAACGACAAGGTGGCCAAACCGTCGTCGGCCGTGGCGGTGGGCGACAGCGTGACCTGGCGCGACCCGCTCCGGGACCGGATCGTCGAGGTGGTCGAGCTGCTGCCCAAGCGCGTCGGCGCGCCGATCGCGGCCAAGGCCTACCTGGACCACAGCCCCGCGCTGCCCACGCGCGTGGAGCGGGAGGCGGTCGGCCTGCGCGACCGGGGCACCGGGCGCCCCACCAAGCGCGAGCGGCGCGAGATCGACCGGCTGCGGGGGCGGCACGAAGGCTGAGAATCACCCGGGTGAGATCTGGGATTCTTCGGACTTTTGCGCCTCGATAACGGTACTTTCGCGACACATCCCTGCCTTGCGCAGGTTTCAGTGCGCCTTGGTACCCCGGGCGCCCCAGCCTGGAGAGCACATGCATCCTCGCCCCCGAGCACGTACCAGGACCCTGGCCACGGCCACCGTGCTGGCACTGCTGGCAGCACCCGGAACGGCGTTCGCCGCTCCCGACCCCGACCCGGAGGGCTCCGGCAGCGTCGCCGTACGGCCCCTGCCGGGCGCCGCGCAGCCGGCCCCGAGGCTCGCCCCCGCCGACCCGGCGGACAAGATCACGCCCGCCGCCCGGAAGGCGTTCGCCGCTCCCGGCGACACGACCTTCTGGCTGCGGTTCGCCGACACCGCGGACCTGTCCGCGGCCGGCGGCATCACCAGCTGGTCCGAGCGCGGCGAGTACGTCTACGAGACGCTCCTCGCGACGGCGCAGGCCGCCCAGAAGGACGCCGTGGCGGAGCTCGAGAAGTCGGGCATCGAGTACACGTCCTACTGGGCCACGAACGCGATCCTCGTCGAGGACGCCTCGCTCGGCCTGGCCACGGACCTGGCCGCCGACAACGAGGTCCTGGAGATCCGGCCGACGGCGCACTACGAGGCGCCGGAGCCGGTCGAGGTGGTCGACGCCGCGGACGTCGCGCCGTCGGCGGCGGGGACCCCGACCTGGGGCATCACCGCGATCAACGCGGACGACATGTGGAACCGGGGCTTCACCGGTGAGGGCATCGTGGTGTCCAACATCGACACCGGCGTCGACGGCGAGAACGCCGCGCTGGCCGGGCAGTACCGCGGCCAGGGCTCCAGCGAGCTCGACGCCTACAGCTACTTCTCCGTCGACGGCGGCCTGTACCCGCACGACGACGACGGGCACGGCACCCACACGATGGGCACCATGGTCGGCGGCACGGTGAGCAACGGCGGTGCGAACCACGCCGTCGGCGTCGCCCCCGGCGCCGAGTGGATCGCCGCCGCGGGCGGTGGCGACGGGTGGCAGGACGATGACCTGATCGCCTCCGGCCAGTGGATCCTGGCCCCGTTCCGCCAGGGCTGGACCGACCCGGCCCCCGACCCTGCCATGCGGCCGCACGTGGTCAACAACTCCTGGGGCGCGGACTTCTCGACCGACCCGTTCATGGAGGACGTCATGACGGCGTGGGAGGCAGCGGGCATCTTCGCGACCTTCGCCAACGGGAACGCCGGCGAGGCCGGCTGCCAGTCGTCCGGCAGCCCGGGCTCGCGGACCGTCAACTACTCCGTCGGCGCCTTCACCCAGAGCGGCTCCATCGCCTCGTTCTCCGCGCGCGGCCCCGGCCAGAGCGGGACGGTCAAGCCCGACATCGCCGCCCCGGGAGCCAACGTCCTGTCGACCTACACGTCGCCGAGCTCGGCCTACCTCGACGGCACCTCCATGGCCGCCCCGCACGTCGCGGGCGCCGTGGCACTGCTGTGGGACGCCGTCCCCGAGCTGGTCGGCAACGTGCAGGCGACCCGCGCCATCCTGGACGGGACGGCGCGGGACGTGAACGACACGACCTGCGGTGGCACCGCCGACGACAACAACGTGTGGGGCGAGGGCAAGCTCGACGTCCTCGCCGCCTACGAGCTCGCGCAGGAGTCGGCGTTCGACACGACGACCGTGCCGACCGTCTCCGGCACGTACGAGGTGGGCAAGCCGCTGACCGCGACGGTCGGCGCCTGGAGCCCGGCCGCGACGTTCACCTACCAGTGGCGCCGGGACGTGGACCCCACCGACGACCTGGACGGCGACATGATCGCGGGGGCGACCAAGTCGACCTACACCCCGGACGACGCCGACCTCGGTGCCGAGCTGTCGGTCACCGTCGTCGGCTCCGCCTCCGGCCGCACGCCCACCTCGACGACGAGCGTCAAGACGCCCGAGATCACTGCCGGCACCCTGACGGCGTCGACCCCGACGATCGACGGCACCGTCCGCGTGGGCTCCACGCTCCGGGCGCTCGCGGGCTCGTGGACGTCGGGCACCCGCTTCACCTACCAGTGGTACGCGGACGGCTCGGCGATCAGCGGTGCCACCGGGTTCTCCTTCACGCCGACGGCGTCCCAGCAGGGCAAGAAGCTCACGGTCCGGCTCAACGGCTCCCGGGCGGGCTACAGCGGGGCGACCCGCACCAGCGGGGCCTCCGCAGCTGTCGCCACGGGCGTGTTCTCGCAGTCCGCACCCGTGATCGTGGGTCCGGCGACGCCCGGTGCCACGCTCTCCGTCTCCCGGCCCCAGTCCACCCCCGCCCCGAGCTCGGTCACCTACCGGTGGCGGCTCGACGGCACGGCCATCCGGGGCGCGACGCGGAGCACGCTGGCCATGCGGTCTGAGTGGAAGGGCCGCCTCATCACGGTCGGCGTGACCGTGAGCCAGTCCGGGTACACGACGAAGTCCGTCACCACTCCGAGCGTGCGGGTGGGCGGGAAGCACGCGAAGTCTCCGAACCCGGTGATCTCCGGCGCCACGCGGGTGGGCTCCACGCTCACGGCCGCGCGCGGCACCTGGTCGCCCACGCCGTCGTCGTTCTCCTACCAGTGGTACGCGAACGGGCAGCCGATCTCGGGAGCCACGACGTCCAGGTACACGCTCACGGGCAGCGACTACGCGAAGAAGATCACCGTTACCGTGCGCACCTACCGGGCGGGCTACGGCACGGTGCTGCGGCGCAGCGCGGCGACCAGCGAGGTGCTGGCGTCGGCCGTGCGGTGGCGGGGCGACGACGAGTACGCCTGGCTGGTCGGGTCGGACAGCGTGGCTCCGACCACGTACATCGCGCAGGCGGGTTCGGCCTACTGCGAATGGGGGCGGCAGTCTCCCACCAAGGTGCTCGGCCACAGCCTCGGGTCGGGCCAGCGGCTGTTCAGGGTGGTGAGCACCGACGACAGCGTCTGGGCGAGCGAGAGCTGCGGCATCTGGATCAAGTACTACGCCGGGATGGCCAAGGCGGGCACCTCGACGGCCGCGGACGGTATGTACGTCCTCGGCGACCACCTGGAGCGCGGGGTGTACTCCACGACGGGGCCGGCGGACGCCGAGACCTCGTGCCGCTACACCTTCTACAAGGGCTTCTCCGGACTGGACGCGGTGGTCAGCCAGGGCGAGGTGTCGTCGGCCCACACCATCACGATGCCGTCGTCCGCGACCGGGTTCGAGACGGCCGGCTGCGCCTGGAAGCGCATCGGCTGACCGGAGGACCGACCGGGAGTCCGGGAGCCGCACCGAGCCTGTCTCGGCGCGGCTCCCGGGTGCTTTTCCGCGAAGCTCGGCCTCCGCGGCGGCTGAGCGCTACCGGGTGATTTCCCGGGAGTTATCGGGACTTTGACCGTGCGGCAGCGTTACGTTCTCGGGACATCTCCTGCCGAGCGCAGGCCCAGCGCGTCCGGTACGCCGGGCGCCTCAGTCTGGAGAGTCCATGCAACGACGCACCCGAACTCTGTCCAGCGCGCTGGCCTCGGCCACCGCCCTGGTGCTCCTCGTTCCGCCGGCGGCGGCGATCGCCGCGCCGGACTCCGACGACGAGGCGCGCGGCACCGTCGCCGCGACGCCCACGGACAGCACCACTGGCACCGCCCCCGCCACCGACCCGGCGGACAAGATCAGCCGCGCCGCGGAGCAGACCTTCGCGGCGCGTGGCACCACCGACTTCTGGCTGCGGTTCGACGAGGAGCCGGACCTGGAGGCGGCCGAGGGGATCACCGTCTGGTCCGAGCGCGGCCGGTACGTCTACGACGCGCTCACGGCGGCGGCCGAGAAGGCCCAGGCGGGCACGATCGCCGAGCTGGAGAAGGCGGGCGCCGAGTACACCTCGTACTGGGCCGCCAACGCGATACTCGTCGAGGACGGGACGTTCGACCAGGCGGTCGAGCTCGCGGCGGACGGCGACGTCGTCGAGGTCCGACCGACGGTGCGGTACAGCGTGCCGGAGCCCGTGAAGGTGCCCCACGCGGCCGACGTCGCCGCGGCGGAGGCGGACGGCCTGACGACGTGGGGCATCGGCGCCATCAACGCGGACGACATGTGGGCGGAGGGCTTCACCGGTGACGGCGTCGTCGTCGCCAACCTCGACTCGGGGGTCGCCCCGCACAGTGCCCTGTCGGAGAAGTACCGCGGTGCCGGGGCCAGCAACCCGAACGCCTACAACTACTTCTCGGCCGACGGCCTGTACTACCCGCACGACACCAACGAGGTGAGCCACGGCACCCACACCATGGGCACCATGGTGGGCGGCACCGTCGTCAGGGAAGGCGTGGAGCGGGCGGTCGGTGTCGCGCCGGGCGCGCAGTGGATCGCCGCCGGGGTCGGGGACGACCTGTCGGACGAGAACCTGGTCGCGGCCGCCCAGTGGATCCTGGCCCCGTACGACCAGGCCTCCTCGGAGCCGACGCCCGACCCGGACCGCCGGCCGCACGTGGTCAACAACTCCTGGGGCGCCGAGTTCTCGACCGACCCCTTCATGGAGAACGTGATCACGGCCTGGGAGGCGGCGGGCATCTTCTCGACCTTCTCCAACGGCAACGCCGGGGAGGCCGGCTGCACCTCGGCGGGCAGCCCGGCCTCGCGGCTGGTCAACTACGGCGTCGGCGCGTACGACATGGACGGCGTGATCGCGCCCTTCTCGTCGCGCGGCCCCGGCCAGAGCGGCACCGTCAAGCCGGACATCGCCGCGCCGGGCGTCCACGTGCTGTCGACCACCCGGACCGGCACGGCGTACCTGAACGGCACGTCGATGGCCGCGCCGCACGTCGCGGGCGCGGTCGCGCTGCTCTGGGACGCCGTTCCCGGGCTCGTCGGCGACGTGCCGGCGACCCGGGCGATCCTCGATGCCTCCGCCCATGACGAGAACGACACGAGCTGCGGCGGCACGGCCGACGACAACAACGTCTGGGGCGAGGGCAGGCTCGACGTCCTGGCCGCGTACCGGCTGACCCAGGACGAGGAGGAGTTCGAGGCCACGCCGGCACCCGTCATCTCGGGCGACGACTACCGGACGCCGTTCCCGGGCTCGTCGGCGACGTGCCGGCGACCCGGGCGATCCTCGATGCCTCCGCCCATGACGAGAACGACACGAGCTGCGGCGGCACGGCCGACGACAACAACGTCTGGGGCGAGGGCAGGCTCGACGTCCTGGCCGCGTACCGGCTGACCCAGGACGAGGAGGAGTTCGAGGCCACGCCGGCACCCGTCATCTCGGGCGACGACTACCGGGTGGGCGTGCCGCTGACCGTGACCACCGACGCCTGGACGCCCGCCGCCTCGTTCGCCTACCAGTGGCGCAGGGACGGCAGGGCGATCTCCGGCGCCACGGGGACGACCTACACGCCGACCGGTGCCGACGAGGGCAAGTACGTCACGGTGACCGTCACGGGCACGGCCGACGGCCGCATCCCCACCACGGTGACGAGCGCGGAGACGCCCGAGATCTCCTACGGCCACCTGGAGGGGTCGACCCCGACGATCAGCGGCACCGTCCAGGTGGGTTCGACGCTCCGTGCGCTCGCGGGCACGTGGCCGTCCGGCACCACCTTCCAGTACCAGTGGAGGGCGAACAGCGAGGAGATCGACGGCGCGAACGGGCCCACGTTCACCCCGACCCGGGAGCAGCACGGCGCTCAGCTCACCGTCACGCTCACCCCTTTCCTGAAGGGCTATGTCGCGGGCCTCTGGGAGAGCGAGCCCACCGCCCCTGTCGCGACGGGACTGATCTCCCAGCCCAGCCCGCTGATCCTCGGCCGCGCGACGCCGGGTGCCACGCTCACGGTCTCCCGGCCCCCGTCCGTGCCCGCTGCCAACTGGGTCTACTACCAGTGGATGCTCGACGGCCAGCCCGTCCAGGGCGCGACGAAGAGCACGCTGACCGTGCTGTCCGCCTGGAAGGGCAAGGTCATCACGGTCCGCGTGATCGTGAAGGCGTCCGCGTACAAGGACACGACCGTCACGTCCGCGGGTTCGCGGGTCGGGGGCGCGTACTCGAAGTCTCCGAACCCGGTCATCTCCGGCACGAAGCGCGTGGGCTCGACGCTCACGGCGACGCGCGGCACCTGGTCGCCGACGCCGTCGTCGTTCTCCTTCCAGTGGTATGCCGACGGCCGCCCGATCTCCGGGGCCACGACGTCGAAGTACGCGCTGAAGGGCAGCGACTACCAGAAGAAGATCACCGTGTCGGTGCGCGCCTACCGGGCGGGCTGGGGCACCACGGTGCGGCGCAGCGCGGCGACCGCCGAGGTGCTGGCTTCGGCCCTGCGGTGGCGGGGTGAGGGCGAGGAGACCGCCGTCTCGCCGGGGCCGGCGGGCACGACCTACATCGCACAGGCCGGCTCGGCGGAGTGCCGCTGGGTGCAGAACCAGTTCGGCGGACCACTCGGTCTCGACGCGGGATCGGGGCAGCGGATGCTCACGGTGCAGGCCCGCACCACCAACATCATGGCGAGCGAGAGCTGCGGCCTCTGGATCAAGTACTACCCCGGGATGGTCCGGCCGAGCGACGTGACCGCCGCGAACGGCATCTACGTCCTCGGTGACCACCTCGAACGCGGGGTGTACTCAACCTCGGGCCCGGCCGACGCCGACATCCCGTGCGAGTACGTCTTCTACCGGGACTTCGAGGGCAAGGGCGCCTCGGTGATCAGCCGCGGCGTGGTGCCGGAGGCCACGACCATCACGATGCCGTCGTCCGCGACCGGCTTCGAGACCGTCGGCTGCACCTGGCAGCGCATCAGCTGACCGGGTGATCTCTTCGGACTTTACGAGGTGAACACCGGCCGGGAGGGCTACGTTCGTGAAGAGTCTTGCCAAAGGTGAGCTCAGCGCCACAAGCATCCTGAACGTCCCCGAGCAAGGAGTATCGGTCATGCATCCACTCATACGACGTCTCTCCAGGACCCTGGCCACAGCCACGGCTCTGACGCTCCTCGTCACGCCCGCCGTCGCCGTCGCCGCGCCGGGCACCCTGGCCACCGTGACGGGCGCGGCTGTGCCCGCGGCCGTCGACGACCCCCCGCTGGAGGCGTCGACGCCGACGATCGTGGGCGCCGTCCAGGTAGGCAAGACGATCAAGGCGCACGCGGGTGCGTGGACGTCCGGCACCACCTTCACCTACCAGTGGTTCGCGGACGGCGTGGCGATCAGCGGCGCGACCGGGTTCGCCTTCACGCCGACCGCGGCGCAGCACGCCAAGCGGCTCACCGTCCGGCTCGACGGCTCCCGGACGGGCTACGCCCCGGTGAGCCGGACCAGCGGGCGCACGACCTTTGTCTCGCGTGGGCACATCTCCCCGCCGCGGCCGGCGATCGTCGGCAGCGCGACACCCGGTGCCACGCTGACCGTCGCCCGGCCGCCGGCCGTGCCCACGCCCGACTCCGTCTCCTACCGGTGGCGGCTCGACGGGGAGTCCATCCGGGGCGCGACGAAGAGCACGCTGACGGTGCGGCCCGAGTGGAGGGGCCACGAGCTCACGGTCAGCGCGACCGTGAAGGAGCCCGGGTACCTCGACGCGTCGCTCCGGTCCCCTGCCGCACGGGTCGGAGCCGCGTACTCGAAGTCGCCGAACCCGGTGATCTCCGGCACCAAGCGCGTGGGTTCCACGCTCACGGCGACGCGCGGCACCTGGTCGCCCTCGCCGTCGTCGTTCTCGTTCCAGTGGTACGCCGACGGGCGGGCGATCGCCGGGGCCACGACGTCGAAGTACACGCTGAAGGGTGCCGAGTACCAGAAGGAGATCACGGTTACCGTGCGCACCTATCGGGCGGGCTACGGCACGGTGCTGCGGCGCAGCGCCCCGACCGCCGAGGTGCTGGCGTCGGCCGTGCGGTGGAAGGACGACGGGACGGACGAGTCGTTCTACGTCGGGAAGGAGACGCGCGGCGTCGTCGCGACGACCTACATCGCGCAGGCCGGCTCCGGCGACTGCACCTGGGGCCGCCAGCGCAACAACGGGACCGAGCTCGCCCGGGACACCGGTTCGGGCCAGCGCATGTTCACCATCCTGCCCACCGACTACAGCGTCTGGACGAACGAGGCCTGCGGTGTCTGGATCAAGTACTACCCGGGGATGGTCAAGACGGCCGACTCGACGGCCGCGAACGGCAACTACGTCCTCGGCGACCACATCAACCGCGGCGAGTACTCCACCACCGGTCCGGCCGACCCGGGCACACCGTGCACGTACGCCTTCTACGAGGGCTTCTACGGCGAGCCCGGAGTGATCGACAGCGGTGAGGTGACGGAACCCACGTCCATCACGCTGCCGACCTCCGCGTACGGCTTCGCGACCGCCGGCTGCGCCTGGACGCGGATCAACTGACGCTTCCCGCCCCACGACGTGTCAGACGTGCAGGTCACCCCGGTGATCTGCACGTCTGACACGTTTCCCGGTACTGGGTACTCTGGCGTCCGGCGACCTGGAGGCACCTTGTCCGATGCTTGGCACCCCGACATCAGGCGTGAGCTGCTCCCCGGACCGTCCGAGGTCGTGCTGTCCAACCGGTCCCTCGCCTGCACGCTGACCGGGATCGTCGCCTCGGTCGTCGTCCTGGCCGTGCTGTTCGTGGAACCGATGCTCTGGGTCTGGGGGCTCGTGCCCGCCGGGGTCGCCGTCGGCTGCATCGCCACGGGCGGGTTCCTGGACAGCGCCGCCGCGTCGCGGCAGGCGGACGAGGCACGGGCCGGGTACACGACGGTGCTCACCGAGTCGACCGACCTGGACTTCGTGGACGACCTGTCGGGGCGGCTGGTGCGCCGCGCGGGCGAGGCGTTGACCGTCCACGAGATCCGCGACCGGCTCAGACGGGTCCGGACGGCGAGGTAGCGTCACCCGCATGACGACCGCAGACCGCCTCGCCGCGCTCCTCGAGAAGCACCCCGTCTGGGACGGGCACAACGACCTCCCGTGGGAGCTGCGCGAGCAGTCGTCCTACGACCTGGACGCGGTCGACATCGCGCAGCGGCTCACCACCACCCACACCGACCTGCCGCGCCTGCGCGACGGCGGCGTCGGCGCCCAGTTCTGGTCCGTCTACGTGCCCTCCACGCTGCAGGGCGGCGCCGCCGTCACGGCCACGCTCGAACAGATCGACTGCGTGCACCGCATGGTCGGGAAGTACCCGGAGAGCCTGCGGCTGGCCCGGACCGCCGCCGACGTCGAGCAGGCGTGGCGAGAGGGCCGCATCGCCAGCCTGATGGGCGCCGAGGGTGGCCACTCGATCGACGAGTCCCTGGGTGTGCTCCGCATGCTCCACGTGCTCGGCGTGCGCTACATGACCCTCACGCACAACGACAACGTGCCCTGGGCCGACTCGGCCACCGACGAGGAGGTGCTCGGCGGCCTCTCGCCCTTCGGCGAGGACGTGGTGCGCGAGATGAACCGCATCGGCATGCTGGTCGACCTCTCGCACACGTCGGCGGGCACCATGCGGCACGCGCTGCGGGCCACGTCGGCACCGGTGATCTTCAGCCACTCCAGCGCCCGCGCCGTCTGCGACGTCCCGCGCAACGTGCCCGACGACGTCCTCGGTGCCCTCGCGGCCAACGGCGGCGTCTGCATGGTGACCTTCGTGCCGCAGTTCGTGTCGTCGGCCGTCGCGGAGTGGCGGGCCGCGGGCGCCGAGGCCGCCGCGGCCGAGGGCATCAGGAACACCGACCTCGGCGCGTTCGAGCCGTTCATGGCGCGCTGGCGGGCCGACCACCCGCAGCCGCGCAGCACGCTGTCCGACGTCGTCGCGCACGTCGAGCACGTGCGTGAGGTCGCCGGCGTCGACCACGTGGGCCTCGGCGGCGACTACGACGGCACGCCCAACCTGCCCGAGGGGCTGGAGGACGTGACGGGCTATCCCCGGCTGCTGGCGGCGCTGGCCGACAGGGGCTGGTCGGACGCCGACCTCGGCAAGCTCACCAGCGGCAACGTGCTGCGGGTGCTCCGGGATGCCGAGCAGGTGGCGGCCCGGGCCGCCCAGGGCTGACTCAGCTGGGGAGCTGAACCACCTTGCGCTGGAAGCCCAGGGCCACCTTCTGCAGGGACTCCAGCGGCTCCTGCTCGTTGTGGTAGCTGATCTGCCGCAGCATCGACCCGGACGACGCGAGCAGCGCGACGATCACGTCGCGTGCGTCCTCGCGCGTCTCGAGCGCCTCCTGCAGCAGGTCCTGGACGTGAGGTGATCTGAGGCCGTCTTCCTCGGGATCGAGCAGCGCTGTCAGGAGCGCGATCGACAACGAGCTCCCGTGGATGCTTGCCATGGTGGTCTCCCCCGGTCGGGGCCCGGGAGTCCCGGGCATCAGGCACCCGCGGGCTGGCCCGCGGGGTACTCGTCCGATGCCCCACCCCCTGTGGCCTCGGCCGTGCACCCCTGTGTACCGCAGGTCAGGGCGTCGCGCCTGTTGACACGGGTGAAACAGCCCGGGCGGCGACGTGTCCCGCGTGCCGTCCGGGCCGGGTCAGCCGTGCAGGATGAGCTGGAACACGACGTGGTCTTGCCACTCGCCGGCGATCTTGAGGTAGCTGGGCGCGAACCCGATCCGCTCGAACCCGACCTGGGTCAGCACGGCCTGCGACGCCGTGTTGTGCGGCAGGGTCGCCGCCTGGAGGCGGTGCAGGCCGAGCTCGTCCCGGGAGTGGGCCACCATCGCCCCGACGGCCCGCGTCATCAGGCCGCGCCCGGTGAACCCGGCGTCCAGCCAGTAGCCGAGGTGCCCGTTCTCGAAGGCCCCGTGCACGACGTCGGTGAGGTTCAGCCGGCCCACGATCTGCCCGCCCGACTCCAGCACGGTGTGCAGCGCGCGGCCCGTCGAGTTGTCCAGGACCTGCGTCCACAGGCGCTCTCGGTGCCAGTCCGCGGTGTAGAACTCCTCGGGCCGCTCGGGCTCCCAGGGCGCGAGGTGCTCGCGGTTGCGGACGTAGGCGTCGGCGAGCGCGTCGGCGTCGTCCTTGCTGAGCTCGCGCAGCGTGACGTCGTCCGTCAGGAGGGTCTCGAAGGGCATGGCGTCACGATAATCCCGCCGGGAACTATTTCGCCCCCGCCGTAGTTGAGTGAAGTAGGCTCAACTTTACGAGCGTCAGCTTGCTTCCTCGCGAGCTCCGGCTTAAGTTGAGTGCAGCAGACTCAATCTGTCGTAGGAAGGCAGCAGACATGGCACGCGCAGTAGGTATCGACCTCGGAACGACGAACTCGGTGGTGGCGGTCCTCGAGGGTGGGGAGCCCACCGTCATCGCCAACGCGGAGGGCTCGCGGACCACCCCCTCGGTGGTCGCGTTCTCCAAGACCGGCGAGGTCCTGGTCGGTGAGGTCGCCAAGCGGCAGGCCGTCACCAACGTGGACCGCACCATCTCCTCGGTCAAGCGCCACATGGGCACGGACTGGACCGTCGACATCGACGACAAGAAGTACACCGCGCAGGAGATCTCGGCCCGCATCCTGGGCAAGCTCAAGCGTGACGCCGAGGAGTACCTGGGCGAGCCCGTCACCGAGGCCGTCATCACGGTCCCGGCGTACTTCAACGACGCCGAGCGCCAGGCGACCAAGGACGCCGGCCAGATCGCCGGCCTCGACGTCAAGCGCATCGTCAACGAGCCCACCGCGGCCGCCCTCGCCTACGGGCTGGAGAAGGGCAAGGAGGACGAGCTCATCCTCGTCTTCGACCTCGGTGGCGGCACGTTCGACGTCTCCCTGCTCGAGGTGGGCAAGGACGAGGACGACTTCTCGACCATCCAGGTGCGCGCCACCTCCGGTGACAACCGCCTCGGTGGTGACGACTGGGACCAGCGCGTCGTGGAGCACCTCATCAAGCAGGTGAAGAACTCCTCGGGCGTCGACCTGTCGAAGGACAAGATCGCCCTGCAGCGCCTCCGTGAGGCCGCCGAGCAGGCCAAGAAGGAGCTCTCGTCCGCGACGAGCACCAACATCTCGATGCAGTACCTCTCGATGAGCGAGAACGGCCCCATCCACCTGGACGAGAAGCTCACGCGAGCTCAGTTCCAGCAGATGACGCAGGACCTCATCGACCGCACCAAGGCGCCGTTCCACGCCGTGATCCGTGACGCCGGCATCTCGGTGTCCGACATCGACCACGTGGTGCTCGTGGGTGGTTCCACCCGCATGCCCGCCGTGACCGAGGTCGTCAAGGAGCTCACCGGTGGCCGCGAGCCCAACAAGGGCGTGAACCCGGACGAGGTCGTCGCCGTCGGCGCCGTGCTGCAGGCCGGTGTCATCTCCGGTGACCGCAAGGACGTCCTGCTGATCGACGTCACCCCGCTGTCCCTCGGTATCGAGACCAAGGGTGGCGTGATGACCAAGCTCATCGAGCGCAACACCGCGATCCCGACCAAGCGCAGCGAGGTCTTCTCCACGGCCGACGACAACCAGCCGTCCGTGGCGATCCAGGTGTTCCAGGGCGAGCGCGAGTTCACCCGCGACAACAAGCCGCTGGGCGTCTTCGAGCTCACCGGCATCGCGCCGGCGCCGCGTGGCGTGCCGCAGATCGAGGTCACCTTCGACATCGACGCGAACGGCATCGTGCACGTGTCCGCCAAGGACCGCGGCACGGGCATGGAGCAGTCGATGAAGATCACGGGCGGCTCCGCGCTCCCCAAGGACGACATCGACCGCATGGTCAAGGACGCCGAGCTGCACGCCGAGGAGGACAAGAAGCGGCGCGAGGAGGCGGACACCCGCAACCAGGCCGAGGCCTTCGCGTACTCCATGGAGAAGCAGATCGCGGACAACCGCGACAAGCTCCCGGCCGAGGTCGTCACCGAGGTCGAGACCGACATCGCCGCCGTGAAGGCCGCGCTCGAGGCTGAGGACGCCGACGCCGTGAAGAGCTCGTACGAGAAGCTCGGCGCGTCGTCGCAGAAGATCGGCGAGGCCCTGTACGCGGCCGAGCAGCCCGCGGCGCAGGGTGCCGACGGCAACCCGCAGCCGGCGAACGCCCAGTCCGCCAAGGACGAGGACGTCGTCGACGCCGAGATCGTGGACGACGAGGACGAGCGCAAGTGACGGACGAGCACCAGCAGGGACCCCCCGAGCCCGAGGGCTCGGGGGAGCACCCCTTCCAGTTCACGGACAAGCGCAAGGTGAACGCCTCCGGCGACGAGGCGCGTCCGGCGGAGCCCGCTCCGGCGGACGACGCCGCGGACGAGTCCGCCGCGACCCCCGCCCAGGGGGACTCGTCGGTCGACCCGCTGGCCGGGCTCGACTTCGAGCCCTCCGGTGACGCCGCCGAGGCGTCCGCGGTCCTCAAGGCCCAGGCCGAGGCCGCGGAGCACCTGGACGCGCTGCAGCGCGAGCGGGCCAGCTTCACGAACTACCGCAACCGGGCGCTGCGCGACCAGGACGCTGCGCGGGACCGGGGCGTGCAGGACGTGCTGGCGGCCCTGCTGCCCGTGCTCGACGACGTCGAGCGCGCCAAGCAGCACGGCGAGCTGAGCGGCCCGATGGCCGCGATCGCCGAGAAGCTCGACCAGAGCCTGCAGAAGTTCGGCGTCGAGCGGTTCGGCAAGGTGGGGGAGGAGTTCGACCCCAACCTGCACGAGGCGCTCATGCACTCGACCGACGCGGACTCGACGGCTGCCACGATCAACCTCGTGGTCGAGCCCGGGTACAAGATCGGCGACAAGGTGGTCCGGGCGGCACGCGTGGGCGTCGTCGGACCTGAGTAGCAGCCCCCGGTGGTCGAGCTTGTCGAGACCCAGGTCTCGACAAGCT
>NZ_JBHVEG010000023.1:0-56625 GCF_042802395.1 Promicromonospora sp. NPDC057488 | reverse complement strand
GATCCACAAGGGTGCCGGCCCTGAGCCGTTTCACGTGAAACCGACGACGGCGAACTAGCGGACCGCGGTCAGCGCACGGTCGATGACCGCACGGTAGAGCGTCGACAGGTCGTGCCCGCTGGCCGCGACCGCCTGCGGCAGCAGCGACATCTCCGTCATGCCCGGGGCGACATTGACCTCGAGCACGTGGGCGGTGCCGTCCGGGGCGAGGATCAGGTCGGTGCGGGACAGGTGCCGCAGGTGGAGCGCGCGGTGCGCGCGCACCGCGACGTCCGACACGAGGGCCGCCTGGTCGGCGGTGAGTCGCGCCGGTGCGAAGAACTCCGTCTCGCCGGCCACGTAGCGCGCGGCGTAGTCGTACCCGCCGTCGGCCACGATCTCGACCGCGGGGAGAGCCTCCGGGCCGTCCGCGCCCTCGATCACGCTGACCGCGAGCTCGATCCCGTCGACCGCGCGCTCGATGAGCGCCGTCTCGCCGTAGGCGAAGCACTCCACCATCGCGCGCGGAAGGTCCTCGGCGCGGGTCACGACGGTGACGCCGAGGGCGGAGCCGCCCTCGGTCGGCTTCACGACCAGCGGCAGCCCGATGCGCCGCAGGATCGTGTCGAGCACCGGCTGTGCGCCGAGATCCCGGAACAGGCTCTGGGGGAGCGTCACGTAGTCGGGCGTCGCGATCCCGGCGCCGAGCAGCGCGGACTTGGCGATCGGCTTGTTCCACACCACGCGGCTCGCCCGCGGACCCGTGCCCACGTAGGGCAGGCCGATCATGTCGAGCACGTCGCGGACGGAGCCGTCCTCGCCGGAAGCCCCGTGCAGCAGCGGCCAGACGACGTCGGGCCGGGTCTTCTCCAGGAAGGGCAGGAGGTCGGCGTCGACGTCGTGCAGCAGGACCTCGAGGCCGGTCGCGCGGAGCGCCTCGGCGACGCGACGTCCGGAGCGCAGGGAGACGTCGCGTTCGTGCGAGAGACCGCCGGCCAGGACGACCACGAGCGGAACGCTCCGGCCGACGTCGGGCCTGGAGCTGAGGGGCGAGCCGGCGGTGCCCGGCGCGGCCGGGACGGGTGCGGGACTGGTCATCGAGGACTCACTCGGTCGGGACGGAGAGGGACGGACAGCTGCCATCGTGTCAGACGCGCAGGTCAGCGGCGTGACCGGCGGGTCCGATCGTCGACGCGGCGCGTCAGGCCAGGTCGGGTGCGGGGCCCTCGACGTCGTCCGTGTCGGGGTCGGGCTGCCCGGCGGTGCCGAAGAGCTGTACCAGCTCGGACTCGCCGTGCACGACCCCGGCCAGCCGGCGCACGCCCTCGCGGATGCGCTCCGGGGTGGGGAAGCAGAACGAGAGACGCATGTGGTCGGAGCCGCTGCCGTCGTAGTAGAAGGCGGTGCCCGGCACGTACGCGACGCGCGCGGTGACGGCCCGCGGCAGCATCGCCCGCGCGTCCAGGCCCTCGGGGAGCCGCACCCAGACGAAGAAGCCGCCCTGCGGCACGTTCCAGGACGCGCCGGGCAGGTGCTCGCCGAGCGCGCCCACGAGCGCGTCGCGCCGTTCGCGGTACGTCTCGCGGTAGGCCTTGATCTGCGCCTTCCAGTCGCAGGTCTCCAGGTACGTCGCCACGGCGAGCTGGGAGGCGTTCGAGGGCGACAGGACCGCGGACTCGCTGGCGAGGACGAGCTTGTCCCGCACCGCGTGCGGCGCGATGACGAAGCCGACCCGGTAGCCCGGCGCGAACGTCTTGGAGAAGGAGCCGAGGTACAGCACGCCGTCGGTGTCGTACGAGCGGAGCGCGGGCATCGGCTCGGTGTCGAAGCCGAGCAGCCCGTACGGGTTGTCCTCCACCACGAGGACGCCGTGCCGGCGGCAGATCTCCAGGATCTGCGGCCGCCGCTCGATGGACAGCGAGACACCGGCGGGGTTCTGGAAGGTCGGCACGGTGTACAGGAACTTCACGCGCCGGCCCGCGGCGGCGAGACGGGTGAGCGTCGCGTCGAGCTCCGCGGGGACCAGTCCGTCGGCGTCGAGCGGCACCTGGACGACGTCGGCCTGGTAGGAACGGAAGACGCCCAGCGCGCCGACGTACGACGGCGCCTCGGCGATCACGACGTCGCCCGGGTCCACGAAGATGCGGGTCACGAGGTCCAGCGCGGACTGCGACCCGGTGGTCACCACGACGTCGTCGGGATGGGCGGACACACCTTCCAGCGCGACGACCTGCGTGATGTGCTCGCGCAGCGACTCCTCGCCCTGCCCCGAGCCGTACTGCAGGGCCGTGGTGCCCTTGGTGACGATGAGGCGCTGCATCGCGTCGGCGATGACGTCGAGCGGCAGGCCCTCGAGGTACGGCATCCCGCCCGCCAGCGACACCACCTCGGGGCGGTTCGCCACCGAGAAGAGCGCCCGGATCTCCGAGGCGCGCATGCCGTGCGCTCGCGCCGCGTACGAACCGAACCACGGGTCGAGGCGGGTACCGGCAGTCTCGGGAAGCTCGTTCACGCACGTCAGTCTCGCACGCACCGTGTGCGAGACACAGTGGTCGTTCGTAGTGAAACGGTGAGATCAATCGGGTGGTGCCAGGGAGACCGGCTCGCGCCGGGCCCGAGCCGGCGACAGAAGAGCGCGTGCCCGGCACCACGTCCGGTCACGAGGACCAGGGGGCCGGGCACGCGCTCCTTGCACGCGGTGAGGGGACGGTCAGCCCGCGAGGACCTCGTCGATCTCCTCGGTCAGCGCGCGCTTCGGGCGGGCGCCGATGATCGACTTCACGACCTCGCCGCCCTTGTAGACGTTGAGCGTCGGGATCGAGACGATGCCGTAGTCCATGGCGGTCTGCCGGTTCTCGTCGGTGTCGATCTTGACGATCTTGATCTTGCCCTCGTACTCGTCGGACAGCTCCTCGAGGATCGGCGCGACCATGCGACACGGGCCGCACCAGGTGGCCCAGAAGTCGACGAAGACAGGAATGTCAGAGTCGAGGACCTCGGCCTTGAAGGTGTCGTCGGTGACCTTGATGGTGCTCATCCAGCATCTCCTTGTTCATGGCCCCGCGCGGGGCCGAGGGGGCAGGGTCGGTGGGCGCCGACCGGAGATCAGTCGTTCAGCGAGTCCAGGAACGCCTGGGCGTCGAGCGCCGCGGAGCAGCCCGAGCCGGCGGCGGTGATCGCCTGGCGGTAGGTGTGGTCGACGGCGTCGCCGCAGGCGAAGACGCCGGAAAGGTTGGTGCGGGTGCTGCGGCCCTCGACGAGGATGTAGCCGTTCTCGTCCAGGTCGACCTGGCCCTTGACCAGGTCCGTGCGGGGCTCGTGGCCGATCGCGACGAACAGGCCGGTCGCGTCCAGGTCGCGCACCTCGCCGGTGACGGTGTCCCGCAGGCTGAGCCCGGAGACCTTGCTGTCACCCGTGATGCCGGCGATCTCGCTGTTCCACGCGAACTCGATCTTCGGGTCCGCGGTGGCGCGCTCCGCCATGATCTTCGACGCGCGCAGGTCGTCGCGGCGGTGCACGACGGTCACCTTCGAGGCGAAGCGCGTGAGGAACGTTGCCTCCTCCATCGCGGAGTCCCCACCGCCGACGACGGCGATGTCCTGGTCGCGGAAGAAAAACCCGTCACAGGTGGCGCACCACGAGACGCCGCGCCCGGAGAGCCGCTTCTCGTCGGGCAGGCCGAGCTCGCGGTAGGCCGAGCCGGTCGACAGGATCACGGAGCGGGCGCGGTAGGTGTCGCCACCGCCCGTCACGATCGTCTTGACGTCGCCGGTCAGCTCGACCTGCTCCGCGTCGTCCCAGACGACCTTGGCGCCGAACTTCTCCGCCTGCTCCCGCATCGCCTCCATCAGGTCAGGGCCCTGGATGCCGGCGGGGAAGCCGGGGAAGTTCTCGACCTCAGTGGTGTTCATGAGGGCGCCGCCCGCGGTGACCGAACCCGCGATGACCACGGGCGCGAAGCCGGCACGAGCCGCATAGATGGCCGCGGTATATCCCGCGGGGCCGGACCCGACGATGACGACGTCGAGCACAGGGGCGTCGGTGGTGCCGGCGGCCGGAGCGGTGGTCTGTTCGGTCAAGGTGTTCTCCTCGAGTTCCATTGGCACACGCAACAACACGCGGGCGGGTCCCAGTGTTCCAGCCCTGGCCACGCACGGCTCGACCGTGGACGTGAGTCTCGACACACGGTATCGACATCCGTCGACGTATCCGGTAACAGAGCCGGTCCTGTCACGACAGAACACCGGCGGGAACGAACCAACTGCATGAACGTGGTTCGGACCCGCCGGTGTTCCGTATTGGTCGGTGCCGTCGTCGACGGCGGTCGGTCAGCTCAGCACGACCTCGTTCAGCTCCAGCCGGAAGCCGTCCGAGACCTGCGGCAGCTCGGTGACCCAGATCGTGAACGAGTCGCTCACGACGGGCTCCGACAGCTCGAAGGTGGTGGTATCCGAGAAGGTGCCCTCCGCGAGCACCTCGCCGCCCTCACCGCCCTTGAGGATCTGCACCTTGCCGCCAGGGGTGTTGGTGAGCAGCTCGATCTTGGTGACGGACGCCGGCTCGCGGAGCCGCAGCTCCAGGCCGAGGAAGTCCTTGAACCCGCCGAACGCGGCCCGCTGGTAGGTCGTCGTGAAGTAGAACGTGGCCGGGTCCGTGTCGAAGGCCCGCTCGACCGCCTCGGGATGGTCGAGCGTGCTGCCCTCCCAGTCGAGCTCGCCGAGCAGCGTCCCGGAGTCGATGACCGGTCGCGCCTCGGTCTCCGTGGGGGCCGACGGCTCGGTGCTGCCCCCGCCGTCCGCTCCGGCGGAGGTGGAGACGGACGGGGAGGGCGGGGCGTCGGCGATCACGTCGGGCGTGGGGGACAGGACCGCGTTGATGGCCCAGATGAGTCCCGCCACGACGGCGACGCCGACCAGGCCGAGCACGATCGGGGTCGGGTTCACGCCGCCGCGCTTGGGCGCGGGCTGGGTGGCGAAGCCGCCGTCCTGCTCGTAGTAGCCGCCGTTGTCGGGCGGGTAGCCGCCGGGCGCGTAGGACTGGGGCGGGTACTGCTGCGGCTGCTGCTGGGCGTACTGCGCCTGGTCGTAACCGGGCTGGCCCTGCGCGACCGGCTGGCCGTACTGGTCGTACCCCGCCGGCGGGTAGCCGGCCGGCGCGCCCTCGGGGGGCGGAGGTGGCACCGGGGCGTGCTGCTGCCCGTACGCCTGTGGCTCGTAGGTGTAGTCGTTCTGCTGTTCGGGATAGCCGGCGGGCACGTTGCCCGCCCCCATCGCCATGGTCTCGTCGTTTCGTGCGATCCGGCCCGTGGCGGGACGCCGCACGGGCGGGACTCCTTCGCCTCCGAACGCCTCGGCGATGGACTGCCGCCGCGGCTCCTCCGGCTCGGGTTGCACGAATCCAGGCAGCGATGCCACTACGGAAACCTCTCCCCACGGCGCGAGGGCCGTGGTGACGTCGTCGGGGTTCTTCGGCCCGTCGGTGCCGCCGGACGTGTTGAACGTCCGGGCCACCAGGCTGTCGATCTCGGTGTCCACGTGCGGGACCAAGCTGGAAAGGGGCGCCACGGCGCCGGAGTCGTCGACCTGCGCGGGCAGGGGGATCAGAGTGTCCTTCGCGATCCACTCCGCCTCGAGGTCCTGGCCGGGCCAGCGCGCGGTCATCGCGTAGTAGAGGAGGGCCACGAGGCCCTGGGCGTCGAGCTCCGCGGGCTTGACGTTGAGCGTGTCGCCCGAGGCGAGCCCGCCGTCGAGCCCCAGGCCCGTGATCCGCACCTGGTGGCCGTCGACCCGCAGCGCCTCGGGGCGCAGCGCGGCATGGTGCACGCCGCGGGCGTGCGCCACGGCGAGCGCGCTCGCCGCCTCGCCGACGATCGCCCGGGCCTGCTGCTCGTCCACCAGGCCGCTCGAGATGATCTCGGTCAGCGTGGTGCCGGTGTGCGGCTCGGTGACCACGTATTTGCGGCCCTCGGGGTCGGAGCCGGCGTCGAGCACCCGGACGAGGCGGGGATCCGTCACCAGTGCCGCGCGCCGCGCGGCGTCCAGGGCGTCGCCCGTATAGGGCCCGGTCACGAGGGTCACCCGGACGTCGCGGTCCAGGATCAGGTCGTGCGCTTCCCATGCGGTGGCCGCGGCAAGGTCGGTGGACGCCTGCTGACGCAGCCGGTATCTCTCGACCAGCACGGTGCCTGGTTCGACAGTGCTCACGCGGACCTCCTCGCTCGGTCGGGGGACAGTAGCAGGTACGTGACCGCCGGGATCACGCACCGTCGCCATGCTACGCGGAACCGCTGCGGGCCCGCCGGAACGTCGTCCGTATGTACGAAAGCGCAGCCCACACGTGTGAGCTGCGCTTCCCGTACGACGACGGCGCGCGTCAGCGCCGGAAGCGAGCCAGGACGGGGCCGAGCAGCCGGTCGAGCTCCCGGACCCGGAACAGGCGCAGGAGCAGGACGTAGACGCCGAGCATCACCAGGCCGCAGAGCGCCGTCACCCACAGGCCGCTGAGCATCGCGAGCACCCAGCCCCTGCCGAAGGCGAGTGCGTCGAACCCGCCGACCAGCTGGTAGACGCCCCACCCGGCACCGCCGGCGACCGCCGCGGCGAGCACCGCCTTGGCGTGCAGCACGAAGATGCGCCCGCCGTCGAGGCGGCCGCCGAGCTTCCGCTTGAGGCCGCCCGTGCGCAGCAGCACCGTGATCCAGTTCGACAGGGCGTAGGCGCCACCGGCGGCGACGACCCAGAGCTCGATCGGCAGCCAGAGCTGCGCGGCGACCAGGCCGGCCACCAGGGCGACCGTCGACGGCACGGTGATCCAGAAGACCGAGCGGCCGTCCTCGTAGGCGTAGTAGACCCACTTCATGAGCGCCATGCCGCCGAGCGGCACCAGCCCGAACGAGAGGGCCACCAGGACGGGCGCGATGAGGGCGGTGTCCTCGGCTCCCGCGGTCGGGACGATGAACGCGGTGAGCGGCCCGGCCAGCACCACGAGCGCCGCCGTGGCGAACACGGTGAAGACGCCGATGGTGCGCAGCCCCAGGGACAGATCGTCGCGGACCCTGTCGGTGTCACCCTCCTGCGCGGCCTTGCTGATCCCCGTGAACAGCGCCGTGGCGATGGAGACGGTGACCAGGGAGTGGGGGAGCAGGTAGATCAGGAGTGCCTGCGTGTAGGACGCGTTACCGGCGAACGACTCCGTGGCCGTGCTCGCGGCACCGGCCTCGGACGCGACCCGGGTCAGGTACAGGACACCCGCCTGCTCCAGGACCACGGCGGCGAACGTCCACATCGCGACGGCGCCCGCCGAGCGCAGGCCGATGCCCCGCAGGCCGAGGCGGAGGTTCCAGCGGAAGCCCGAGCGGAGCAGCGGGACGAGCAGCACGAGGGCCTGCGCCACGATGCCGAGCGTGGCCGTGCCGGCCAGCAGGACGGTGCGCGGGGTGTTCCACTCGGCGAGGTCGTTGATCCCGGCGTCGGCGCCACCGAAGACGGCCAGGAAGATCCCGAAGCCGAGCACGGAGACCACGTTGTTGGCCACCGGCGCCCACATGAACGGACCGAACTGCTCGCGGGCGTTCAGCACCTGGCCCAGCAGCGTGTACAGGCCGTAGAAGAAGAGCTGGGGGATGCACCAGTACGCGAAGACGGTGCCCAGCGCGAGCTGCTCCGCCGACCAGCCGTCGGTGTAGAGCATCACGACCCACGCGGCGGCACCGGTCAGCACGGCGGTGATCGCGAGGATGCCGACGGCCGAGATCGTGAGCAGCTTGTCGACGCGCTCCTGCGCGTTGTGCGCGCGGAACGCCTTGACGATCTGCGGCACGAGGACGGCGTTCAGCATGCCGCCCGCGAGGATCGCGAACAGCACGTTGGGCAGCTTGTTCGCGACGTCGAACGCGTCGGCGACGGTGCCCGTGGCGCCGATGGCGGCCACCAGCATCAGGTTGCGGACCAGCCCACCGAGGCGGGAGGCGGCCGTGCCGGCCGCCATCACAATCGAGTTGCGCCCCAGGTTGTTGGTCGACGACGCCGCGGCCGTCGGCGTCTCGGGCGCGCCCGGTCCGCTCGCGGCATCGGCGCTCGGGTCCGACGCTGGGTCGGTCGATGCGGTCACGGCGTTCTCCTGGGTCAAGCGACTACTCCCGTGGTCTGGGCCCCTGCCCGGCGCTGTTCGGCCGACGTGTGCGGCGGCCGAAACCTTACTCTGCCCGGACGGCCACGGAGTCCGCCGGCGCCGCCGGTGCGGAACCCGGCGCCTCGGCGGCCGTTCCCGTGGCCTCCTCTACGTCCTTGCTGGTGGCGCGGTACGGCGACCGCCCGCGGCGCACCGTGCGCCAGATCCCGGCCAGGAACAGCAGGGCGACGAGCCCCGCGGCGATCCAGGTGCCGAGCTCCTCCCAGCCCGCGCGGACGCGGACCTGGAACGACGAGTCGTCGTTGATCTTGGCGCCGTTCGGGGTGAGCACATGAGCGTCCACCCGGACGTCGCCCGAGCCGATGGCCCGCACCGGCACCTGCACGTCCATCTCCCGGCCTGCCGGGATGACCTCGGTGATGCGGTCGTCGACGGTCAGGCGCGGGTGGTCGGGGCGCAGCACCACCGTGACCGTCGCGTCGACGTTGAGCGTGTTGCGCACGCGGACCGGGATGTTGCCCTTGTCCGTGATGAAGTTGACGTCCTGGCGCGGCACCACGCTGACGGACTGCTTGGTGAGGGCGTTCGACGCCTCCAGGGTCTGCTTGACCAGCGTCTCCCGCAGCCCGGTGTCGGCGCGGTGCGCGACGGCGAGCGGGGCGATCAGGTGGGTGACACCGGGCTCCCAGATCTCGCGGGCGCGCTCGCCGGCGACCGACGAGAACGTGACGACGGCGTCGCGCGCCCGCTCCAGGGCCCTGACGCTTGACACGCCCAGCTCGGCCTTGGCCGCGCTGCGACTCGCCAGCTCGGCGCGGGCCACGTCCGGGGGGTCCTGCGCGAACAGCGTGTCGACGGTCGTGACGTCCACCCAGCCCGCCTCGTCGAGCTCGTCCAGGATCTTGCTCGCGCCCTCGGCGTCGGGCGTCCAGGTCCGCGGCGCGACGATCAGCAGCGACGGCGGGGTGGCCGGCGTCTGCGTCACGACGGCGGCGGTCTCGGCGAGCAGCCGCTGCGCGCCCTCGGTCGGGGTGGCCGCGCTGGTCGCGGCCTTCGTCGAGGTGGAGCTCTCCGCGGAGGTCCCGTCGTCCGCGCCCGACAGGTCGGTGGCGGAGAGGAAGGCCCGCGTGAGGGCGCTGTCGGCCACCGCGGCGCGCGCGGTGCCGCCCGGGACGCGGAGGTCGGCCCGGCCCGTCACGGTACCGGCGCCCTCGTACGCGAGTCCGCCGCTGCCGACGACGACCTGCCGGCGTTCCGCCGCGACTGCCAGGCTGAGGGTCGCGACGTCGGGCACGACGCCGTCGGCCGGCCAGGCCAGGTTGGTCCGCCACGACTCCGGGACCTCCCAGTTCCCCTCGCGCGGTGCCTGGAGGAAGCTGCGCGTGCCCGTGGTGCGCACGTTCGCGTGGGCGAGCGCGGCGAGGTCAGGGTCGTGGCTGGGGAGGGTGTACGTGGTGGTGTCCGCGGCGGCCGCGGTCATGCGCTCGGACCAGTCGATGAGCGCCGGGTCGTCCGACGCCGCGGCCACGCCGATGGTGTCGGGGTCGATCGCCAGCGACACCTTCGCGTTCTCCGCGACCTGCAGCACGCCGTCGAGGCGCTGCCCGGTCGCCGTCTGCTGAGCCAGCTCGATCTCGGCGGTGCTCGGGTCGGCCGGGTCGATCGCGGGGCTCGTGACGGCGGCCAGGACGCTGAGCTGCATGGGCGTCCGCTCGAGGCCGTCGGCGTCGTACACGAGGAAGGAGCGGGCGATGCCCAGGCGGCCCGAGGCGTCGCCGGCGGCGACGGCGAGCTTGCGCGCGCCGAAGCCCTCGAAGGTCTGGGCACCCGGGTCGTAGGTGAACGAGACGCTCTTGGACGCGCCCGGTTTGAGGTCCCCGACCGACTTCGGCACGGGCACGCCCCGGACCGGCTCGAGCAGGCCGGCCGTGGCCCACTCCTCGATCGCCAGGCGTGACGTGATCGCGACGTAGTCGATCGTCAGCTGGGCTACGGCGTCGGACACCGTGGCGTCGCTCGTGTTGGTGACCTCCGCGCGGATGGTCACCTCGTCCCCGGGACGTGCGACGGGGTGCGAGATGTCGGTGACGGCGACGTCGAGCGCCCCGGCCTCGGCGGAGGTGGTCGTGGCGAGCGGCTGGGTGACCGCGGCGTCGGTGGTGGCGCGCGCCGGCGTCGGACCGGTGGCGGCCGCCGGGGGCAGCGCGGACCCGACGAGCACCGCGCCCGCCAGGAGCACGGCGCCGAGCGTGCCGGTACGGCGGGCCGCCCGGCTGCGGGCGGGACTGCGGGAGAGGTCGGGCTGCTGCTTCATGGCAGGTCGGGGCGCTCCGTGGGGAAGGCGTCGGCGCGCAGCGCGTCCCGGAGGTTCCTCGAGGAGACGAGGAGATCCAGGGCGGCCGCGGCCAGTCGCTGCTCGTTCGGGTACGACAGGCGCTCGGCGAGCTCGTCCACCCTGACCCAGAGAGCGTCCTCGGCTTCGCCGTCCGGATCGTTCTCCACGGTCAGGTGACCGCCCTCCGCGCGCAAGAGGTAATGGTGCACCACCTTGTGCACCCGCCGGTCCTCACCGGTGAACCAGTAGTCGATCACGCCGAGCTCCGCCTGGATGGAGCCGCGGATGCCGGTCTCCTCGCGGATCTCGCGGATCGCGGCCTCCTGCGGGGTCTCGCGACCCTCGAGGTGGCCCTTGGGCAGGCACCACTCCAGCCGGCCGGTGCGGTTGCGGCGCAGCAGCACTGCCGCGCTGAACTCCTCGGGGCGCTCGGACTCGGCCCGCAGGACGAGTCCGCCGGCCGAGGTCTCGTCCACGATGGGCAGGTGCACGGGGGCGGTCGCGGCGGCGGCACGCCGGGCAGGGTTCACCCGCAACGGGGCCCCGCCGGGCGGCGGGGGCACCTCCGGGCGACCGTCTGGACCGTCGCTCGCCGGAACAGGGGTGGACATGCCCCAACACTACCGACTGACCACCCTTGATCTGGTCAGGTGAGGGGGTGCGGGCGGTTTCGGGCAGAGCTGGTCCCCGGTGAGTGGGGCCGCGCAGCGTCTGGGAGAATCTTGGGCTGTGTCTACCCCTGAGCAGGATCTGCTGCGCCGCGCGCTCGGCGTGCTGACCGAGATGGCGCCCGCCGCGCTCGAGCTGGGCGAGCAGTTCCGCGCTGCCGGTCACGAGCTGTCGCTCGTCGGCGGCCCGGTCCGCGACGCCTTCCTCGGCCGCGCGAGCAACGACCTCGACTTCGCGACGTCGGCCTCGCCGGACCAGACGCAGCGGCTCCTCGCGCGCTGGGGCGACGCCCACTGGGACATCGGCAAGGAGTTCGGCACCATCGGTGCGCGCCGGGGCGACGTCGTGGTCGAGGTGACGACGTACCGCACGGACAAGTACGACCCGGCGTCCCGCAAGCCGCTCGTGGAGTTCGGGGACTCGCTCGACGGCGACCTCTCGCGCCGCGACTTCACCGTGAACGCCATGGCCGTGCGCGTGCCCGACCTGACCTTCGTGGACCCCTTCAACGGGCTCACCGACCTCGCGGCCGGCGTGCTGCGCACCCCCATCGCGCCCGAGCGCTCGTTCGACGACGACCCGCTGCGCATGATGCGCGCCGCGCGGTTCGCGGCCCAGCTCTCGTTTCACGTGGAACCAGGGACGCTCGCCGCGCTGGTCGCGATGGCCGAGCGGATCGAGATCGTGTCGGCCGAGCGCGTGCAGGCGGAGATCACGAAGCTGATCCTGAGCGACAACCCGCGGGCCGGGCTCGAGGTGCTCACGGACACCGGCCTCGCCGAGCAGGTGCTGCCGGAGCTGCCGGCGCTCCAGCTCGAGATCGACGAGCACCACCGGCACAAGGACGTCTACCAGCACTCGCTCACCGTCCTGGACCAGGCGATCGCGCAGGAGACCGGCGCCGACGGCGCGGTGCCCGCCCCGGACCTGGTGCTCCGCCTCGCCGCGCTGCTGCACGACATCGGCAAGCCCGCGACGCGCCGCTTCGAGTCCGGCGGCGGCGTCAGCTTCCACCACCACGAGGTGGTCGGCGCCAAGCTGACCGCCAAGCGGCTGCGGGCGCTCAAGTACGAGAAGCAGGTGGTCAAGGACGTGTCCCGCCTCGTCGAGCTGCACCTGCGGTTCCACGGGTACGGCGACGGCGCCTGGACCGACTCCGCCGTCCGGCGGTACGTGACCGACGCCGGCCCGCTGCTGGAGCGGCTGCACCGGCTCACCCGTGCCGACTCGACCACGCGTAACAAGCGCAAGGCCAAGCGGCTCTCCGACGCGTACACCGACCTGGAGGACCGCATCTCCGCGCTGCGCGAGCAGGAGGAGATCGACGCGATCCGACCCGACCTCGACGGTACGCAGATCATGGCGATCCTCGGCATCTCGCCGTCGCGCGAGGTCGGCGAGGCCTACAAGTACCTGCTGGGCCTGCGCATGGAGCGCGGCCCGCTGGGCGAGGAGGCGGCGACGGAGGAGCTCAGGAAGTGGTGGGCCGAGCGGGCCTAGACGTGCGTCGGGTCGAAGAGGGCGCTGACCGACTCGCCGGTGTGGATGCGGCGGACCGCCTCCGCGAACGCCGGGGCCACGCTGATCACCGTCAGCTTGTCGTGGTTCAGCAGACCGGTCGACGGCACCGTGTTGGTGGTGACGATCTCGACCACGTCGGGGTCGGCCGCGATGCGGTGCGCGGCGTCGTTGGCGAAGATGCCGTGCGTGCAGGCGATCCGGACGCTGCGCGCGCCGTGCTCCCGGAGCAGGTCGAGGATCGCCAGGATCGTCGAGCCGTTGGCGATCTCGTCGTCGAGCACGATGATGTCGCGGCCGGTCACGTCGCCGATGAGCGAGGTGATCTCGACCCGGTCGCCGTCGAACCGCTCCTTCGCGGCCGCCGCCACCGGGATGCCGAGCATCTTCGCGAACGCCGACGCGCTCTTCGCGTTGCCCAGATCGGGGGAGACCACCGTGGCCTTCGAGAGGTCGCTCGGCAGGAAGTGCGCCGCCAGCTCCCGTAGCGCGTTGAGCTGGTCCGTCGGCACCCGGAAGAACGCGTGCACCTGCGGCGCGTGCAGCGTCATCGTGAGGATGCGGTTCACGCCCGCCGTCTCCAGCAGGTCCGCCACGAGGCGGCCACCGACCGAGATGCGCGGGGCGTCCTTCTTGTCCGAGCGCGCGTACGCGAAGTGCGGCATGACGGCGGTGATCCGGGCGGCCGACGCGCCCTTCGCGGCGTCGATCATCAGCAGGAGCTCCATCAGGCTCTCCTGCGCGGGACGCACCACTGGCTGTACGAGATAGACGTCGCGCTCGCGGCAGTTCTCCAGGAGCTGGACCTGCAGGCAGTCGTTCGCGAAGCGCTGGATGTTGATCGGGCTCAGCGGGACGTCGAGATCAGCACACATCTCCCGAGCGAAACGCTGGCCCCCGGTTCCGGCAAAGACCCTCACCTCGGCCATGGCTGGAGTCTACGGAACGTCGAGCCGACACGCCCGGCCGGAGCAGGCATCATGTGGATCGTGAGCCTCACCGAGTGGCAGGTCTGGGAGCCCTTCGTCGACGCGCTGCGCCGGTCGGCACCGCCCGGGACGGGCGTCAGCGAGTTCGCCGGCACGGTCGGCGGCGGCACCTGGGACGGGACCTACCTGGACGACGGCGACGCCGCCGCCCGCCGTGCGCACTATCGCGAGGCCGCGCGAGAGGCCGCCCGGACCGGCGGGCGGGGGCCCAAAGCAGAGCTCGATGACGCCCTCCGCGCGATCGCGGACCTGGCACCCGAGGCCGGGCAGCCGGTGCGGGTCGTGGCCGCGGCGGACCCCGACGACGACGTGGTCGAGCTGGTCACGCTGCCGCCCGCCGTCGTGTCCGGCCCGGTCACGCCGGTGCTCGAGGTGGTGCTGGAGCCCGGCGCGCTCCCGGCGCGGTACCGGGAGACGATCTCGCCGCCGCCCGACGGCACCCCGGCGGCGTCCGCGGACGCGGACGCGGTGACGCGGGTGGTCGCGGAACGGATGCCCGACGCCGCCGGCGCGGCGCCCGAGGAGATCGACGAGGCGGAGGCGGCCCTGCCCGACGGCGCGCGGCTGACCGCCGAGGTGCGGGCCCTGTACGCGGCGGCCGGGTCGGGCAACCTGCGGCTCGAGCCGCAGGAGGACCTGTTCGGCGGGTTCGAGATCGTGCCGCTGCACGGGAGCTTTCTCCGCGAGGCGTTCCTGCCTGCGGCCCGGTTCAGCACCTGGACCGCCGACGTCGGCACGTCGGCGCCGGCGGATCCCACCGGCCGGGTGCAGTCCGCGGTCGGGTCGCCGCTCTGGTTCCCCGTGGGCACGGACGGCGCCGGCAACGTCTGGGCCGCCGATCTCGCGCCGGGGCCGGACGGGCACCTGGGGCAGATCGTGCTGCTCGACCACGAGCAGCGGGCCGGGGCGACCTACCGGGCGGAGAGCCTGGCGGCGCTGCTCGCCGGTCAGGTGCCCGGATCCGATGATGCCGTTCCGGACAGGTCCGACGGGCCGGACGGCGGCGAGGCCGGCCCCGGCTCGGCGTCGGACCCCGAGTTCCTGAACCTCGACCCGGCCGCCTGGGCGGAGCGGCTCGACGCCGGAACCGTCCCGACCGGCCTCAAGGCCGCCGGATTCGTGCCCGACCGCGCGGTGCCGCCCGCCCTGCCCGAGGCGATCGCGGTGGCGAACCGGCTGCTGGAGCTGCGCGGTCAGGAGCTGATCGAGGTCACCCGGCTGACGCGCCCGGCGGCGGATCGTCCGCGGCGCAAGGGTCTGCTCGGCCGTCTCTTCGATCGCTGACGACGGCGCGCAGGCCGGCCGCTCGTGCTCGACGCCCTGCAAGGTCGCGGCACCTCACGCCCGGGTGCCGCGCGTTTCGTCGATGAGGTTCGTGCGCCGGACTCTGCTCCCTCGGAAGACCTACCCCGTCAGAGGGTGCCGGGACCGGTGAACTTCGTTCAGCGGGGGACCGGTTGATTCACCTGCGCTGAACAGTCCGGCACAGCCGGTGATGTCGGGTCAGGCGTGAACAAAATTCAGGAGGGCCGGCACGTGCCGATTGGGTGCTGTCTGCCTTCGGCTGCCCGGCTGCCCGGCTGCCCGGCGGCCCGCCGCCCGACGCGACGAGGGCGGGAACCCGGATGGGTTCCCGCCCTCGTCAGGCACGCGCGGCGACCGGCCGCTCAGGTGTCAGTGCCCGCCCTGGAACTCGCCGTCGGTCTCGGGCCGCTTGATCAGCACCGCCAGCGCGATGGTCAGGGCCATCACACCGGCGCCGATCGCGAACGCCAGGCTGGCACCGGACGTCAGGGCGTCGGCGGCGGACTCCCCGGCGGCCGTCAGCGTGTCCGACCGGAGCGTCATGATCGCGATGAACAGCGCGATACCCGCCGCACCCGCGACCTGCTGCACGGTGTTGATCGTGGCCGAGCCGTGCGAGTACTGGTGCGGCTTGAGCACACCGAGCGCCGCGCTGAACAGGGGCGTGAACACCGCGGCCAGGCCCAGGCTCAGCAGGACGTGCGCGCCGAGCACGTAGAACGGCGAGATGCCGGGGTGCAGGAACGCGAGCATCCCGATGCCGAGGGTCACGAGCACCGTGCCGGGCACGAGGATCGGACGCGGTCCGACCCGGTCGTACCAGCGGCCGACGACCGGACCCAGGAGGCCCATCGCGAGCGCGCCGGGCAGCACGATCAGCCCGGACTGGAGCGGCGACAGGCCCATCGCCTCCTGCAGCACCAGCGGCAGGACGATCAGGGTGCCGAGCATCGCGAGCATCGCGACCGCCATGATGCCGATCGCCACGCGGAAGTTGGACTCGAGGAACGTGCGCAGGTCCAGCAGCGCGGACTCGGTCCGCTGCCGCACGATCTGCCGCCAGATGAACAGGCCCAGGAACACCAGGCCGGTACCCAGCGGGATCCACGGGTTCAGCCCGCCGCCCGCGTGCGCGCCCTCGCCGAGGCCCGACAGGCCCCACACCAGACCGCCGAACGCGACCAGCGTGAGCAGCAGCGACAGCGGGTCGAGCGTGTGGTGCTCCTTCTCGTTGACGTCGCGGATCCAGAGCAGGCCGGCGACCAGCGCCAGCACCGCGATCGGCAGGACCACGCCGAACACGCCGCGCCAGCCGAGCGGCTCGAGGATCGCACCGGAGAGCGTCGGGCCGAGCGCCGGCGCCGCCGCGATGACCAGACCGACGTTGCCCATGACCCGGCCGCGCATGTGCGCCGGCACGATGGTCATGATCGTGGTCATGAGCAGCGGCATCATGATGGCCGTGCCCGTCGCCTGCACCACGCGGCCCGTCACCAGGACGCCGAAGCCCGGCGCGATCATCGCCAGCGCGGTGCCGACGGTGAACAGCGACATCGCCAGCAGGTACGCGCCGCGCGTGCCGAGCCGGTTGATGAGGAACCCGGTCGCCGGGATCACGACTGCCATCGTCAGCAGGAACGCCGTGGTGAGCCACTGGCCGACCGTCGGGGTCACGCCGAGCTCGTCCATGATCGGCGGCAGGGCCACCGACATGGTGGTCTCGTTGAGGATCACGGTGAAGGCGCTCGCCATCAGCAGCGCGATGGCCCGGAAGTGGCCGGGGGCGAGCTTGTCGGGGCGCGCCTGAACCGGGGCGTCGACCACGGCGCCGCCCGACGTCGGGCGGCTGGTGCGGTCGTCCAGCGGATCAGCGGTGTCAAGGATTTCGGTCGTCATGGGGATTGCCCTCTCGGTACGGTGCGCGGGCCGAGATCGAGAGCGACATTGCACACGACCTACGTCTAACGACGCCGGACCATCGTGGAGTATTCCCGGCGATGATCGCGACCTGTTTTTGTCGACGTCTGCGGTCAGCAGAAATCATCGGTCGGTCGTCGACCCGGACCGGACTCAGTTCCCCGTTGCGCCGGCCGGCTCGGCGTCGCCGGCCGCCGGGCCGCCCGAGGGGGAGACCGGCTCGGTGACCGGCGTCGCGACGCCGAGCGTCACGCCCTGCCCGGCCATGAACGGCTCCGGGTCCACGGCCTGGCCGTTCATCCGTACCTCGTAGTGCAGGTGGCAGCCCGACGACGTCCCGGCGCCCGCCGGGTCGATGCGCGAGTCGCCGCCCATGGAGGCGATCTGCTGCCCGGCCTGCACGGTCTGGCCCACGCGGACCAGGTTGGTGCCGGTGAGCAGGTGCCCGTAGGTCGAGTCGAGGCCCATGCCGTGCTCGATCCGGATCGTGTTGCCGGTGCCCCAGCCGGTCGCGCCGGAGATCACCACGCGTCCCGCCGCGGCCGCGTACACCTGCGTGCCGCACGACGCCGCGATGTCCTGGCCCAGGTGGTACGTCGACGCGCCCGCGATGCCGGTGTTGCGGGGGCCGAACCCGGACGCCTTGGTCCCGACGGCCGGGTTGGCCCAGCCGCCGATGCCCACGGCGGCCTGACCGACGGAGCCGGACATGCAGGGAGCGGCCGCCGCGGCGCCCTGGATGGAGCGGGACAGCCCGGCGAGGTCCTCCTTGTCGGCGCCGCTGACCAGCTGCATGACCTCCAGCGCCTGGTCCCAGTACTTCTGGTAGTGGTACGGGTCGGCGTTGCGCTGCGCCTTGTGCGCCGCGATGGTCGGCTCGAGCGTCTCCCAGCCGGTGATGGCGAGGAGGCGGTCGTAGAACCGGCCCGACGACTGCACCGGGTCGAGCCGCTCCTCGACGGTGCCGTACCACTTCTGCTCCTGGAACATGCCGATCGAGGAGGTCAGTGAGCCGTCCGGGTTGCGCACGCCGAACCGGTCGTCGCCGTAGTTCAGGTTGCGCATGCCGGACTCGCCCAGCGCCGTCATCACGGTGATGGCCTGCGCGCGGGCGGGCACCCCGCGCTCCTCGCCGACCTGGAGGATCACGGCAGCGTTCTGCAGCTGCTCGGCCGTGAAGCCGCCTGCGGCGTCGACCTGCCCGGCGGGTACCACCGACGCCGACATGCTGCAGCCGTTCTGCGACTGGTTCTCGCTGACGGCGCCGCCCACGAGCACGACCATCGCGATGACCGCCGCGGGGACCGCCAGGACGGCGGCGGCCAGGACGGCCAGCACGAGCACGGCACGCCGGGTCGAGTCGTCCTTCTTCCTGCCGTTGCCCGACCGCGAGGTCCGGACCGCCTGCGACACGGCCCGCGTCGCGAGCCCGACGGTGTCCCGCCCGCTCACGACCCCTCCGGCGGCCTGATCTGCTCGGCCAGCCAGGGTGCCGCGCCGTCGACCCTGGTCAGCAGCACCGTGTAGGCGCCGATGTCCGTGGGCACGGCCACCTCGGCGAGGAGCGTGGACGTCTCGTCGGTGACCTCCGGCTCACCGGTCACCTCGGTGACCGGCACGAGGCGCGGGTCGACGTCCTGGTAGACCGGCTGCGCCTGCGGCGTCAGGAGCGGCTTCAGGCCGTCCCACCAGGCGTCCCCCGCCTGGTCCTTCGCCGCGAACGCGGTCATGGTCGCCAGGGCCGCGTCGCGCGCGGCCTGCCGGACGGCCTTGTCCCACGTGGCCTCGACCGGCTCGGCCGGCGCGGCCTCGTCGAACTCCGGCTCGGCCGTCACCTCGACCGCCGGGTCACCGGCGCCCGGCTGCTGGTCGACCTCCTCGGTGGCGGGCGCATCGCCGGCGTCGTCGGACGTGCCCACGGGGTTGTCGAAGTCGTCCTGCCCGCCCGGCGTGACGACGTCGCCCACCTCCGCGGTCGGGTCGGCCGCGGGACCGCCCTCGCGGGGCCACCCGATCCAGGTCCCGATCGCGAGGACGATCACCGTCAGCACGACGATCACGGTGCGCTTCATGAGCGGCCCAGCCCCCGCATCTGTCGCCGTCCGGGGTTGTGCACGATGGCGGAGGGCTGCGGGCCGGCGCCCGGTGCCGCGCCGCCCTGCCGCGCCGCGTTCAGGGACTGGGCGAGCCGGGCCGCGCTCTGCGAGCGCTCTCCCCGCCGGCCGAGGCCGCGCACGGCCCCGAGCACCTGCTTGGCCTGTCCGGCCTTGCGGACCACCGTGAGCGCCTTGGACGCGCCGGCCGCCGCGGCGGACGTGCCACCGCTCGCGACCATGGCACCTGCCTGCAGCGCGATCGACGTCCCCGCGCGGCCGGCGCTGCCCAGCCGGTCGGTGAGCCGCTCGCCCGCCGTCGGCGGCAGGTGGGGCGACGGCTCGTTCGACGCCTTCTCGCCGGCGTTCGTCGCGTCGGGCACCTGGTCCCCGGCGGTGCGTCCGCCGTCGGGCGAACCGTCCTGGACGGTCCGGGCCGCGGTGGTCCAGGCGCTGCCGCCGGACCCGTTGCCCGGGCCGCCGTCCGGCCCGCCGTCGGGGCCCGAGGCGTCGACGGGGATCGGGACGGTCCGGTTGTCGTCGGACATGGCCCGCCCCGCTGCGACACCCGCCGCCGCGCCGGCGGCCGCGCCACCGACCGTCCCGGCACCGGGGGTGCCGTCCATGGCGGACGGGCCCGCCGCCGGGGGCGCGTCGCCGTCGACCTCCACGGCGTTGCCGTTCGGCTGCACCGGGGCCGGGCCGAGCCCGACGCCGGCCCAGGACTTGGCCTTGTTGTACCGGTCGCGCCACTTGGCGGTGCCGTCCCACGGCATCGCGGCGGGCTCGCCGACCTGGGAGGGGACGCCGGCGGCCGCGAGCTTGTCGGCCAGGGCCCGCAGGCCCTGCCGCACGCTCGCGCCCATGAGCACGTAGAAGACGGCGCCCGCCACGACCAGCGTGTTGAAGAGGTACAGCCGCACGAGGAACGGCAGGCCGCTCGTCGCGTCGTAGAAGCCGAGCAGCATCTTCATCCACGCGACCAAGAACATCGTGGCCATCGCGACGAGGATGCAGCCGAAGCCCACGCTCGCGAACGTGCGGAAGAGCTGGGCGCGCGTACCGCTGGAGATGACGCCGACGGGCAGCTGCCAGAGCAGCTTGATCGCCGACCAGCCGAGCAGCAGCACCGCGAAGATGGTGCCGCCCACGATCACCACGGACAGCAGCAGGAACACGAACCCGGTGGTGAGCAGGCTCAGCGTGGAGACGACCGTGCCGGCGTCGACCGTGGACGCCGCCTCCTGGTAGGCCGCGTCGCAGCCGCCGATCTCGTCGACGGCGTTCTCCCGGCCCACGTTCTCGGTGTAGGTGTCCTCGCAGCCCGTACCGTCGATGACCGAGCCGTAGTTGATGATCTGGTGCGGCGCGCGCAGCAGGGTGTCCACGAGCTGGCCCTTGAGGCCGTCCCGGATCACCGTCGCGTCGCGTTGGAAGGACGCCCCCTCGGTGGCGAAGCCGGTCGCGATGTCCATGCCGGCGTCCCGCGACTGCACGATCACGCCGTTCTGCCCGCCGACCACGGCCATCGGGTCGGCGAGGAACCCGGTGGCCAGCGCGGCGATCACGCAGCCGATGATCAGCTCCATGAAACCGCCGGCGTAGCGGCCCTTGAGCAGCCACCACCCGACCACGAACGCCAGGATGATCAGCATCAGGTTCAGCAGGCCGACCTGCGCGATCATGCCCTTGACGATGACGCTGAGCCCGGCGAGCGGCGCCAGGATGTAGCCGAGCCAGTCCATCCCGAGCACCCAGTCGAGCACCCAGATCTGCACCGCGACCATGTCGCGGTACCAGACCCAGAACATGCCCGCGAGGGTCGAGAAGATCTCGGAGTCGACGTTGAGCGGGTTCCACGGCGAGCCCGTGTCCCACTGGAGCGTGAACCGGTTGTAGTTCACGCCCTGCGTGTCCTCGAGGTTCAGCCCACCCTGCGGGTCGGCGAACGCGAGGGGCGCCAGCCGGATCATGCCCCGATCACCGCACCGGAGGAGCTCGTCGGCGTCGTCTTGACCGTCTGGGCGCGCTTCTCCACGAGCGGCGCCATGACCTTCGCCCGGCCGTACCGGGCCTGGAAGTCGCGGATGAGGCACTCGCCCCGGCGCTCCTCGACCACGCCGACGGCGGAGTCCGTCACCGGGGCGGTGCCCTCGGTGACCAGCTTGACCAGGCCCTCGTCGACCTGGGCGTCGGTCGGCAGACCGTGCAACCAGCGCAGGCCTCTGCGGGCCAGGTTGGAGTCGCGGTGGCGCAGCAGCACGCGGAACGGGATCAGACCGCGCACCACCTCGTTGCCGAAGTCCTCCTCGGCGTCGTGGCTGCCAAGCAGGAGCGCGGCCTTGTGCTTCCGGCCGTCGCGGATGAACGTGCCGATCTCCTCGGCCGCCTCGGGCGACGACATCGTCTTGGACGCCTCGTCCGCGGCGAAGATGTCGAGCCGGGAGCGGTCCGCGAAGCAGCGGTACCGGGCCAGGGCCGCGATGAGCGCGAACGTGGCGCGGCCGAACACCTTCTCGGCCTTGAGCTCGGCGAAGAGGTGCCCGTGCTCCATGTCGGCGCGCGAGGGCAGCTGCATCTTGTGCGTGTGCAGCACGATCGCGGGCGAGCTCAGGTCGAGCGGCGGCAGCGTGTCGTCGAACAGGGCGCGGCCGAAGTCGAGCTCCGAGAAGATGCGCATCTCGTCGGCCAGCATCCGGGCGCCCGGGAACTCGCAGTCCTCCTCGAGGTGCCGGGCGAGCGAGCCGAGCGACGTGATCTTGTGCCGCCACATGTACTCGGTCTGCAGCACCTTGGACAGCAGCACGTTCTGTTCCGACTTGGTCTGCACGGACAGCAGCACGGTGAGGAAGGCGCGAGCGACGCGGGGTGCCTGGGCGGGCGGCAGGATCCGCAGCGGGTCCATGGAGACCGTCGCGTCCTCCGAGATCTCGACGACCTGCGAGCCGGGGATCTCGGAGACGGCGATGCCCCACTCGCCCATCTCGGTGTGGTCCACCGCCATGAGCGTGGCGCCCATGTCGACGTTGTCCATGGCCACCGTCTTCATGCTCACCGACTTGCCCGAGCCCAGCTCGCCCACGAAGCCCATCGCGAGCGCCACGTCCAGCTTGTCGGTGGCGCCGGCCAGGTTCACGAACACCGGGTTCGGCCGGGCGGCCCCGTTCGAGATCTCCAGGGCGAACAGCGCGCCGGAGGTGTCGCCCAGCTCGGTCGTCGCGAACGGCACCGCCGCCGAGAAGGCCCGCGCCGTGGTGATCTGCGAGTACTCACGCACCGCGCGAGGCGTCGGCATGCCCGGCAGCGTGGCGTCGAAGAGCGTGGGCTGGATCGTCGGGTCGGTGCGCAGCGAGAACTGCATGGCGGCGAAGTACTTGGTCAGGTCGCGGGCGTCGTCGAGCGCCTGCTCCGGGGTGTGGCCCGAGACCGTGAACATGGTGGTGGCGTCGACCTCGACCTCGAGCTCGTCGGCGTCCATGACCGCCTGGTACTCGCCCAGGGCGCGCGCCGTCGTGTCCAGGGACGAGCCGGCGCGCTCCTCCTCGGAGCGCTGGTCGAACTGGTCGTTCAGCGTGCGGACGGCGCGCCGGTTGCGGTTGGTCACCTCGTCGCGCGAGCGCACCGTCATCCGGATGGCCCAGTCGCACGGCACACCGGACTCGTCGACGCGCCCGATCCACTCGCACCCCGGGTACACGATCCCGCCCGACGGCGTGTCGCTCACCACGAGCGTCGTCTGGTACGACGCGAGCTCGGGGTTGGTCGGGTCGAGCACCTTCACGTACGGCCGCTTCAGGATCTGCAGCGGGCCGAGCTTCTTCTCGGAGTCGGTCTGCCCCGCCGGGTCGATGAGCGCGGACGGCAGCACCGAGGGACCGGACAGGTGCATCTCGGCGTCGAGCGAACCGTCGACCGGCACCGCGGTGTCGAGCCCGAGGCCACGCTGCATCGCGTGGCCGAACATCCACGCCATCTCGGCCACGGACGCCGGCTGGGGGTCGAACGCCGAGGGCATCTCCTTGCGCAGCGCCTCCGCCTGGGCGGCGCGCTCGCCGATCGCGTGCCGGCCGGGCACGGAGCGCGGCATCATCAGGGTGTCCTGCAGCGTGGTCCAGCTCGCCTGCAGCGGCTCCATGAAGGCCTTGGCGCCGGGGTTGGCCAGGGGCGCGGCGATCCAGTGCACCCGCCGCCCGATCGGGATCTGCTCCAGGAAGTCGAGGGTGGCCTCGCACTCGGCGGCCCACGCCTCGCGCTCGGTCAGGTCGACGCCCTCGATCATCGCGAGGACCACGGAGGCCGGGTCGGTGGCCGCCGTCAGACCGAGGTGCAGGGACTCGCCGCGCAGCGCGCGGTAGAGCGCGGTGTGGTGGCGCCGCGCCGCGTGCTTCTTGTCGTCCGGCTGGAACGCGTAGGGCACGGGGGACACGCGCCAGACCGCCCACACGGTCCCGGTGCGGGTCCACATGAGGCCGTCGGTCAGGGCCGAGATGTGGCTCAGCATGGGGGCTCAGTCCTCTCGCGGGGTGGTCGGCGGGGTGGTGGGTGGGTTCTTCTGCTGGCCGGCGAGCAGCTGCCCCACACCGGTGAGGTCGCTGTTCCTGCGGTCCGCCGCCGCGGTCGCGGCGGCTGCCGCCCAGTCGGCCGGCGAGCGTCTGCTCGGTGGCGCACCGGGCTGTTGCCCGGGTTGCGGGCCTGGCCTCGGGTCGAGCCGCCGGCCCTCGAACGTCGCGTCCGCGGGTCCCCGGGCGGTCAGCTCCGGCAGGAGCTCGGTCGGCACGGGACGCACCACGGTCGGCGGGACGGCCTCGGCGGGCCGGACCGCGGCCCGGACGGGCTGGGCCACGTGAGCGGCGGCCCCAGGCACCACGACCATGACGCGGTGCGTCATCAGGCGCGGCTTGGGCAGGGCGACCTGTCCGCCCGACAGACGTCCCGGGCTGGAGGTCAGGTTCATCGCGTCCATGACGAACGCGACGGGGTTGCGCCCGGAGCTCGGGAGCTTGCCCGTGGCCCAGACGACGCCCACGACCACCCCGACGGCGACCACGATGTTCATGAAACCGCCGAGCTGCGCCCACAGCGGGGCGGTCTTCCACAGGGCGAACGCCACCACGGCGCCCGCTCCCACCTGGGTGATGGTGTACGGCCCACCCCAGATGCGCCCGCCACTGGGCAGCTTCCCCACGAGCATGGGAATGCGGCGGGCCTTCGTGTAGAACTTCGCGGTCTCGGTCACCGGACACCCTCCTCACCACACGCCGGGCGCGCGGACGCGCCCGTCAGACCAACCCTGTGCCTTGCCCCCAGCGCCTTGCCCATGTGTCTGACCTGCCGGTACCGGCCGTCAGAGAACTGTCTGCGTGTTCACGATCGCCGGGGCGGAGTCGAACTCGTCCCGGGCGAGGTCGGAGGTGACGTTGATGCCACCGTTCACGAGCCACAGGACGATCCCGCCGACGATCGCGGACATCAGGATGGCCGCGATCGACATCTTGGTCTTCACCGCGGTGATGACGACCATGAGGATGACGACCACGAAGGTCACGGACTCGATTGCGCTCTTGACCTCCTCGGACTTCACGGTGATGAGGTCGAGGAAGCCGTCGGCCATAACGATCTCGCTGATCATGGTTTCTCCTTCGTTACTCCCCGGCGGTGCCGGGGTCGATCGTGCCGGATGGCGTCGTGTCGATACGGACCGCCGGCTCAACGCCGGCAACCTCCCAGCGGCCGTCCCGCGCGACGAGCGTGAGGACGTACTGGGCGGTCGTCTTGTTGCCGTCGAGCCTGGTGAGCTCGGCGGTGATGAGGGCGTGCGTGCCGTCGCCGTCGGCGGGGTCCTCCGTGACCTCGTGCGAACCCTTGATGCCCGTCACGGCCACGGCCGAGTACGGGGCGGGGGTGATCGCCGAGACGGAGGTGCCGGGGGCCAGGTAGCGCGTGATCTCGCCGTCGCCCGCGATCATCGCCGCGAGGAAGCCGGTGGCGGACTGACCCGCGGCCGACGTCGGGGAGATGGTCTCGGAGTAGTCGAGGTCCGGGGCGTCCGCCGCGGCGGCGGGTCCCGGGACGGGTGAGGGCAGCGCGAGCGCCGTGACCGCGAGGTCCGGGCCGGAGTACCTGGTGTCCGTGCGCTGCACGAGCACGGGCACCTGGAAGTAGCGGCGCACCCAGACGAGCGCGACCTCGGCCTGCTCGCCCTTCGCGTCCGCGGGCGGCGGCGTCGAGCCCGGGGCGGGCTCGGCGACGTCGACGCCGACCGTCACGGACCAGACGGCGTTCTCCGCCTGCTCCACCTGCGCCACCGACGAGTCGCGGATGGTCAGGCCCTCCTGGGGGAGAGTTCCGACCGGGGCGTTCGTCAGGGAGGCGATGAGCTGCTGGTCGTTGCTGTCGGCCCGCAGCCAGGTCTCCACGAGCTCGACCGCGCGCTCGGTGGCGGCGGCGGACTCCGCGGTGCTCGCCGAACCCGCGGCCACGGCGACGGGCGCCGGCTCGGGCCGCAGCAGGGTCCACGCCAGGGCGGCGGGACCGGCGAGCAGCGCGAGCGCCAGCAGGGCGCCCCAGGCCTTGGTGGCCAGGGCCGGACCGTTGGACCACTCGACGACCTGCGGGGGAGGGTCGCCGTCGTTCCCGCCGCCGCCCGATGCCGGGGGAGTCGCGGGCCGTTCGGGTCCGCCCGCCCAGGGCGAGGCGGAACCGGGGGCGCCGTCGGCGGGGGCGGGCAGCTCGGCCGGCTTGGCGGCCTTCTTGCCCCGACGGCGCACGAGGAGCGAGCTCATCGGGTGTGCACCTCGTTCTGCAGGTCCGCGCGGATGCGCTCGCGGGCCTCGCGGGCGCTGCGCACGCGGGGGCTGTCGAGCGCCTCGGTGAGGCGGATGGTCGTGTCGTTCTCTCCGAGGGGGTCCTCGGAGAGGGATGCGATGAGGTCGCGCACCACGGGCGCCACCTCACCGCGTGCGGCGTGCACCTCGGCCGTGTCGCGGAGCAGCGACCACGTGTGGTCGAAGGCCGTAGGCCCTGGGTCCGCGCTGCCGAGGTCGGTGCTGCCGAGTCCGGCGCCGGGCGCCTGGTCGAGCTCGTCCTTGCTCATCTCGCCTCTCCCGTTGTTCCGTCAGTTGCGTCTGCTGAGCACAAATGGCTGGTGATGCGTTCGTGTGACATCGGTCGAGCAGGGGTTTTGCTCGACTGTGACGCAGGTCACATGAGCTCCGGACGAGCGGGCAACAGTGGCGGGCAACACCCTCCCGGTGGACTCGGGGCAGACGGAGGGGGGAACCGCCATGCCTGCACGCACACCGGCACCGGCATCAGGAACGCTGATGCGAGAGCTCGACCACGACTGGGCAGACCTGGTCCGTACGCGATCGTTCGCCACCGAGATCGATCGCTTCGTCGCACGGTTCCCCAGGCTCGCGGGACTGCGCAGGGGTGAGCCCGTGCGCCTCGCGCCCGAAGAGGCGGACGAGGTGCTGTACGCGCTCATCGTCGAGCACGCGAGCGGCAGCTTCGCCGCGGGGCGGGCGGTGCTGCAGTGCATGCTGCCCGCGGTCCGCACCATCGTGCGCAAGTCGCGCCGGCACTACCCGGACGTGCAGGACCTCGAGCAGGAGGCCGCCGCCGCGATGTGGGACGCGATCACCCACTACGACCTCGCGCGCAGCAGCCGCGTCGCGATGTGGCTGCAGGGGCACACCCTGACGCGCGTCGTCGGCGACCGGGCGCCGCACGCACGGGGCGGGCGAGCGAGCCGCGGCCCCCAGGTGGCGGAGATCCCCACCGACACGAACACGCTGACTGTCCTCGAGCGGCCGACGACGCCCGACGCGGGGCCCGACGCGGTCTACTCGCTCGCGAGCCTCTCGCTCGGCACCACGGGCGAGGTCCTCGACGTCATCGCCTGGGGGCTCGACAAGAGCGTCCTCACGCGGGACGAGTCAGCACTTCTGGCGCGGCTCTACGCGCCGGACCCCGATCTCCCGGAGTACGCCGAGCTCGGCTCGGGTCGCGGGAACTATCAGCGGCGGGTGGCCCACGAGCTGGGCATCTCGCACGCAGCCTTGCGCCAGCGGGCGAGTCGCGCAGTGCGACGGCTGGCGGAAGCCGTTCAGTCCGGTGGTCTGTCTGGGGGACAGCCGGGCGAACGGGACGGTGAGGGACGACGGCGGCCGACGGGCTGAGCACTGGGGGGTGCGTGATGCCCTGAAGGTCGTTCCAAGTCTCCTCATCGCGAGAGGGCCCCACCGCCAGCGGGGCCCTCTCGTTCTGTCCGGCTGCCTCGTGGCACTCGGTGTCGTCAAGGTTTTGCCGTCGATTCCTCCTCGAACCGCACCGCCGCGGCCGGCCCTATCTCACGGGCTGACCTGCGAAGTCAATGCCACAACTGTGGTTCTGACATGCCAGCGAACGATTGTCTGAGGGTCACTCAATATTCAAGTCTTCTCCACAACTTTGAAGTCTCCTTGACCTAGCGAGCATCCGGAACGCTGATTAGCGTTCAACCTGCCGGGTCCGGCCGTCTGCATGAGGATTACCTGCGGTGACACACCTGTGACACCGCAGGAGGCCTTCGACAGCACGGCGGGAGCACGGTGGAGACAGGCGCAGGCATGGGATCCTCTTCGGGTTCCGCTCCGGGAAGATCCCTGGCGGACTCTGTCGATGGGCTCGGAGGAGACGGCACGTTGAGCAGTGGCACGAAGGTCGCGAACCAGGACCAGCAGGCCCGGTCTGCGACAAGACCCCAGCGACCCGCACCACCCGGGCCGCTCAAACCCACGCGTGCCCGACGCCGGCCCGCCCTCATCGCGCTCGGCCTGGCGCTCGTGGCGCTGAGCGTGCTCGGGAGCGTCTACCTGACCACTTCGCTCGGGCAGACGTACCAGGTGCTGGCCGTGACGAAGGAGGTCGCGCGCGGCTCGGCGATCACGCCGGGCAACATCACCACCGTCGACCTGCCCACGGGGCCGACCGCGCTCCAGCCGATCTCGGCCGACGAGTTCGACCTGGTCAAGGACAGGATCGCGACGACCGACCTCAAGGCCGGCCAGCTCATCACGAAGGACAGCTTCGCGGAGGAGCTGCAGCCCGCCGCGGGGCAGTCGATCGTCGGCGTCGCGCTCGCGCCCAACCAGATGCCGACCACCTGGCCCAAGTCCGGGGATGCCGTGCGCATCGTCGAGACGCCGGCCACCGGCGGCGAGCCGCCCGCCGAGGCGCCGTTCTCGATCGCCGCCACCGTGGTCAGGAGCGATCAGTCGACCCTGGGTGACCAGGTGGTCGTCGACGTGCAGGTCGCCTCGAACAACGCCGCCGCGCTCGCGGCCCGCGCCGCGACCGGCCGGGTCGCGCTCGTGATCGACGCCGTCGGGGCCGGGTGATCCGGTGGCTCTCATCGCCCTGGCCAACGCGAAGGGTTCGCCGGGCACCACGACCGCGGCCCTCGTGCTGGCGCTCCAGTGGCCTCGTCCCGTGCTGCTCGTGGAGGCGGACCTCGCCGGGTCGTCGATCCTGGCCGGGTACTTCCGCGGGCAGCTGCCGCACGACCGCGGCCTGCAGCCCCTCGCCATCGCGCACTCCCACGGCGATCTCGAGGCCGCGTTCTGGGAGCAGACCATTCCGCTCGTTCGAAACGATCCGGACAAGAAGCTGCTCCCCGGCATCGTCAGCCCGCACACCGCCCCCGCCGTCGCGAACCTCTGGGGGCCGCTGGCCAACCAGCTCGTCGCGCTGGAGCGCGGCGGCATCGACGTGCTCGTCGACCTCGGCCGGCTCGGCACCGGCGGCGCGGTCCGGGAGGACCGCGAGCCGATCGTCCGCCTGGCCGACCAGGTGCTGATCACCACGGGTTCGCGCCTGCCCGACATCGCGGTGACGCGGGAGCTGGTCAAGTCCCGCACCTCCGTCGTCGACGCCGCGGCGCGCGAGCTCACCAACCTCACCGCCCTGACCGTCGGGCCCGGCCGGCCCTACGACGCGAACGAGATCGCGCGCACGCTCGGCCTCGGCACCGTGGGCTCGCTGGCGTGGGACCCGGTGAACGCCGAGGTGCTGTCGGTGGGCTCGCCCGCCGGCCGGCGCTACTCGACGTCGCCGCTGGTCCGGTCCGCCGGGCCGGTGATCTCGCGACTCCAGGACCGCACGGAGAAGCGGCGGGCCCGGTTCTCCACCGGGCCGAGCGAGGTGGGCCGGGGCACCGGTCCGCGCCGTCCGCCCGAGCAGTCAGGTGCCGGCGTCCGCTCCGCGTCGTGGAGCGGACAGGGCGCCGGACCCTGGCGGGGTGACGCGTGAACACCCCCGAGTTCCCGGACCTCTCTTCCCTGCCGATCTTCCACGACGCGGACGACCGGGCCCCGGCCCTCCCGCGTCGTGCTCCAGACACCGATGCGGAGAACATGACGGGCCGACGCCCTGCCGCCGTGCAGAACACCTGGAACCCGCCGGCCGCGGAGCCGGGCAACGGGCAGGCACGCACCGTCGAGCCCGACCGGGCTGCGCCCGCACGACCCGGGGGCGGCGCGCCGTCGCCGTCGGGCGGCGGGGCCTCGCCCTGGGTCGGGGCGGTGGCCCGGGCCGGCCGGGAATACCACGGCCAGCCCGGCAACCCGCGCCTGCGCGACTCCGAGTTCTGGCGCCAGGTGAACAGCCTGCGCGGCGAGGTGTCCTCGCGGCTCACCAACGCGCTGTCCACGCGCGAGCTGGACGAGGAGCAGCGCGAGGCACTGGGCCAGGAGCTGATCCAGCAGGTGGTGCGCGACCACAACGACGCCCTGCTCTCGGGCGGTCAGCGCAACTGGACCACCGAGTACCAGGTCGAGGTGACGCGGGCCCTGTTCGACGCGCTGTTCCGGCTCGGCCGGCTGCAGCCGCTCATCGACACGCCCGACGTGGAGAACATCGAGATCACGGGTACCGCACCCGTGCTCCTGCTGATGGGCGACGGCCGCCGGATGTACGCCGAGCCGATCGCCGACTCCGACGCCGAGCTCATCGACTTCCTGCAGTTCCTCGCGGCGCGCGACCCGGCGAACGAGCGCTCGTTCACGCGGGCCAACCCGTTCCTCAACCTGGACCTGCCCGGGCGCGTGCGGCTGGCCGCCGTCGGCTGGGTGGTCCCGTGGCCGCGCGTCACCATCCGCCTGCAGCGCCTGCAGTCGGTGGACCTCGAGCTGCTGCGCGAGAACGACACCATCGACACGGTGCTGGTCGAGTTCCTCACCGCGGCGATCCGCGCGCGCAAGTCGATCGTGGTGTCCGGCCAGGGCCAGGGCAGCGGAAAGACGACGCTGCTCCGCGCACTCTGCGCCGGGTTGGACCCCTGGGAGTCCATCGCCACGATCGAGACCGACTACGAGCTCTACCTGCACCTCGAGCCCGAGAAGCACAAGCGCGTGGTCGCGCTGCGCACGCGTGAGGGCTCGGGCGAGATGAGCACCTCGGGCCGGCGCGTGGGCGAGATCAACACGAACGTCAACGTCTACGAGTCCCTGCGGCACAACATCTCCCGCGTCATCGTCGGTGAGGTGCGCGGGCCCGAGATCGTGTCGATGTTCCAGGCGATGCAGATGGGCAACGGCTCGCTGTCGACGGTGCACGCCGACGGCGCGCGCGACGTCGTCGAACGTCTGGTCGGTATGGCCGTGCAGGACTCGACGCTGTCCGAGACCTACGCGTACCGGCAGGTCGCGCAGTCGATCGACCTCATCGTCTTCCTGCGGGTCGACACCGGGGGTGACGGCCGGCGCGTGCGCTACGTCTCCGAGGTCATCGAGGTGACGCGCGGCGAGGCCGGCAACCCGGTGGCGATCACCGACGTGTTCGAGCCGGGGCCGGGCGGGCGCGCGGTGCCCAAGGTGACGCCGTCGTTCCTCGCCGACCTGGAGAACGAGGGCTTCGACGCCAACCTGCTGAACTACCGGGACGGGCTCTGGGGGACCGCATGACCACGCTGATCGCGGTAGCCGTCGGGCTCGGTGTCGGCCTCGGCGTGTGGTTCGTCGTCGTCGGCGCGCAGCGGTACGAGCCGACGCCGAAGCCCAAGCGAACCACCCCGCCGTTCCACGGGCTGCTCCGGCTGCTCGGCCTGACCAAGGGCGGGCCGCTGTACCCGCAGCGCAAGATCCTCGGCGTCGGTGCGGTGGCGGGCCTCGTGGTCGGCATCCTGACCGGCTGGTGGTCGCTCGTGCTCATCGTGCCGGTGCTGATCGTGGGGCTGCCGTCCCTGTTCCGCACCACCACGCAGTCCAACGAGGTGGAGAAGCTGACCGACCTGACCGCCTGGGTGCGCTCGCTCATCGGCGTGCTGTCCGGCGGCGCCGTCGGCCTGGAGCAGGGCATCGCCGCGACGCTGCACAGCGCCGCGCCGTCCGTGCGGCCCTCGCTCGCCCGCCTCGTCGCGCGGCTGGAGGCGCGGCAGCCGATCAAGCCCGCGCTGTACCGCTGGGCGGAGGAGATGGACGACTACTCGGCGGACATGATCGCGTCGGCCATGATCCTGGAGTCGGACAACCGCACCGGCGCCGTCGCGCCCGCGCTGCGGCAGCTCGCGGAGTCGCTGTCGGCCCAGGCCAAGGCACGGCGCGAGATCGAGACCGAGCGGTCGACCGGGCGCGCGACCGTGCGCTGGGTGACGATCGTGACGCTCGTGGTCCTGGTGGCCACGGCGTTGTCCGGCTATCTGAGCGGCTACGACTCGCCCCTGGGGCAGGTCGTCGCCGTGGTGCTGTTCTGCGCCTACGTGGTCTGCCTGCTGTGGATGCGCCGCATCAGCCTGGGGCAGCCCATCCCGCGGTTCCTCCCCGACGAGCGGGGGGCCTGACATGTGGCCCTGGGCAGTCGCCAGCGGTCTGGTCGCGGGACTGGGCCTGTTCCTCGTGGTGCGGGAGCTGCTCCCGTCGACGCCGCGGCTCCAGTCCGCGCTCGACCGGCTGAGCGGCGACGACAAGGTCGAGCCCATCACGGTCTCCGACGGCACCGAGCTCACCGCGACCAAGCGGTACACGCAGGTGTTCGGGGCGTGGGCGCAGCGGCGCCTGCCGCTCTCCCTGCTGGGCCGGGGCGGGCCCACCCGCGCCGACCTGGACCTGATCGGCAAGACCGCCACCGACCACTACGGCGAGAAGGCACTCGGCACGGTCATCGTGCTGGTGGCCGTGCCGTTCCTCGGGCTGTGCGTCGGGCTGCTCAACCTGGGCATGCCGGTCGGGGTGCCGTTCGGGGCCGCCCTGCTGTTCGCGCTCGGCGCCTGGTTCCTGCCGGACCTCGACGCGCGGTCCAAGGCCAAGCGGGCCCGGCAGGAGTTCACGCGGGCCGTGTCGACCTACCTCGAGCTGCTCGCGATCGAGCGGGTGTCCGGCGCGGGCGCCACGCAGGCCACGTTCGCCGCGGCGCAGGTCGCCGGGTCGTGGCCGTTCCGGCGGATCGCCGCGGCGCTCGAACGGAGCCGGTGGGAGGGCCAGGCGCCGTGGGTGGCGCTGCGCGAGCTCGGCGAGGAGGTCGAGGTGGACGCGCTGGGCGAGGTCGCCTCGATCGTCGAGCTGGCGGGCACCCAGGGCTCGGCGATCCACGACCAGCTGCAGTCCAAGGCGGCGGCGATGCGCGACGCGCAGCTCGACGTCGAGCAGCAGATCGCGCACGACGCGACGGTCCGGATGACGGTGCCGGGCACCATGACCGTATTTGTGTACTTTTTGATGCTCATCTTCCCAATCGGGGTCACTATGTTTCAGACTGCTCCGTGAATCGGCTCGCCCCCGGTGGCGCCGAGGTGTCACACGAGCCGCGTCTTACCCATTTGTTGAAGTCGACATCACCCCAGGAGTCAACATGAACCAGCACCTGAGCCAGGGCCGGACGGTGGCGGCGCGCGCCGCCGCACGTGCGTCGCTGCGTGCGGCCGCGGCGCGCGGTCGCGTCGACGCCCTGAACACGCGCTTCGCCGAACGTTCGGCAGAGCTGCGCCGTCGCCTCGCCGACCGTGCGGGCGAGCCGGACGATGCCGGGCTGGAGTCCATCGAGGTCGTCGTGCTGTCCGTGGTGGGCCTCGGCATCGCCATCGCCCTCGGCGCCGCGATCAAGGGCCTCGTCGACCGCTACATGTCGCAGCTCTAGGGATGTAGTCCATGAATGAGCGCGGTGCCGCCTCGTTGCAGACCGTCATCACCTACCCGATCGTGCTGATGCTCATCTTCGGGATGGTGCAGGGCGTGCTCTACTTCCACGCGCAGAACACGGCACAGTCCGTGGCCAACGGGGCCGTGCAGGCCGCGCGCGTGGAGGGCGGCAGCATCGACTCAGGCTACGCGGAGGCGGCCTCGCGGCTGGCCCGCGGGGGCGACGCGTTCGCCTCGGTCCGGGTCTCGGTGACGCGCGGCGAGGAGATGGCCACCGCGACGGTGACCGGGTTGGCGCCGTCGATCGTCCCGGGGTTCCGCGGGTTGCGGGTGGAGCAGTCGGCGACCGGTCCGGTGGAGCGGTTCACGGCGCCGGTGGTCGGGCCGTGAGCGCCGCCGACGAGCGCGGCAACGTGGCGATCAACACGGCCGTCATCTTTCCCGTGCTGCTCCTGATCGGGCTGCTGCTCATCATGGCCGGCCGGCTGGTGCTGGCCGAGGGCGTGGTGCAGTCGGCGGCGAACGAGGCCGCGCGGTCGGCGTCGATCAGCCGGACGGCGAGCATGGCCGGGATCCAGGCGACGTCGACGGCGACCTCCACGCTGGTGAACTCCGGGGTGCGGTGCTCGTCGACGTCGGTGCGGCCGACCACGGACGCGTTCGCGCTGCCGCTCGGGACCGTCGGCACCATCACGGTGCGGGTCGAGTGCGTGGTGCCGCTGCGGGATCTCGGGCTGCCGGGCGCGCCCGGATCGCGGACGATCAGTGCGACGGGGACGTCGGTGCTCGACGCCTACCGGGGGCGGTCATGACCAAGGGGGCTGGGCGGATGTGGTTGCGGCGTGGGCGGACGGCGGCGACGCCGGGGGGAGCGCGAGCGGCGCGCCAGCGGGGCGAGGTGAACATCCTCGCGGCCGGCATGGTGCCTGCACTCATCATCGCGATCGGCCTGGTGGTCGACGGCGGCGGGCGACTGCACGCCGAGGACGAGGCCGAGTACGCCGCTGACCAGGCGGCGCGGGCCGCCGCACAGCAGATCCGGATCGACCGGGCGCAGCTGGGACTACCTCCCGAGGTGGATCCCGCGCGCGCGACACAGGCTGCCGCCGACACGCTCGGCGCGCTGGGAGTGCAGGGCGGGGTGACCGCCGTCAACGGCGCCACCGTCAGCGTGGGCACTCAGGTCACCTACAAGACGACGTTCCTGACGTTGATCGGAATCAGCTCGCTCAGCGTCTCGGCCGATGCCGAGGCGCGGGCGGTCCGCGGGATAGGACAGGAGGAATCCTGATGAGCACCTCGACAGCCCAGGGTCGTGCGGTGACCGGTGAGCCCGGCGCACCGCGAGGGGGCACCGGCGCGCGCGTGGTGAGGGGGCTGGGCGCGACGCTGCTGTTGCTGGCGCTCGTCGTCGGGATCCCGGTGGGCCTGTGGCTGCTCGGCGGACCGATCTGGACCGGACCGGTCAGCCTCGACCGCGTCGTCTCGCTGCTCAGCAGCCCCGACGTCACCGGGTCGGTGCTGATCGGCCTGATCAAGATCGTCGGCTGGATCGCGTGGCTGACGTTCGCGATCGCCGTCGTCATCGAGGTGGTCGCCGCGCTCCGCGGACACCGTTCGCCGCACGTGCGCGGGCTCGGTGCCCAGCAGCGTGCCGCGGCGGTGCTGGTCGGCGCCGTGATCACGATGCTCGTCGCGGCCCCCTCGGTGTCGCCCGCGATGGCCGCGCCCGTACCGGTCGAGCTGGGCGAGACCGGGACGGTGGCTACCGCGCCGGTCTCGTCGGAGACGGCGACGCTCGCGGGCGGGGCCACCGGTGCCGCCACCGGCGCGACCGAGCGGAGGGCAGCGGCCGACGAGGCGCCGGCGCCCACCTACACGGTGCAGCCGGGCGACTCGCTGTGGCGGATCGCCGAGCAGACCCTGGGCGACGGCGCGCGGTTCAAGCAGATCGCCGACCTGAACTACGGCGTGCCGCAGGCCGACGGGAGCGCGCTCGACGCCGGCAACTGGATCGAGCCCGGCTGGGTGCTGCGCCTGCCCGCGGAGGCGGCGGACGGCGCCGTCGTCCCGACCAGCACGACCGGGACCGACGGCGACGAGCCCGTGGGTCTCGGCCCGTCGAAGGGCGACGACGACGCGGGCGAGACCGTGGACGTGACCAACTCCCGGTCGGGAACCGCCGAGGTCGTCGTGGAGTCGGGTGACACCCTGTGGGGGATCGCCGAGGAGGAGCTCGGCGACGGCACCAAGTACCCGGAGGTGTTCGAGGCGTCGCGCGCCACGGAGCAGCCGGGCGGGGCGCGGCTCACCGACCCAGACCTCATTCTTCCGGGCTGGACGGTGACGGTCCCGGGTGCGGAGCCCGCGCGGGGCGACGGTGCCAAGGACGAGGGAGCCAAGGACGAGGGCACGCGCGGCGACGACGCCGAGCAGGGGACGCCGGGTGGTGCCGACGAGTCGACGTCCGAGGGGGAGTCCGCGGATACGGGCGCGGAGCAGGGCGGGGGAGCCGGGGCGGACGCCGAGCAGCCGGGTGGCGCGGAGGCCGGGGCCGGGCAGTCGGATTCTGGTTCTGACGCTGCCACGCCGGAGGCGGAGGGTACGGGCGACGACGCCGCTGCGGAGGCGGCCGGGGCCGCACGGATCGGTCAGCGCGCACCCGCCAAGGAGCCCGCGCCCGAGCCGGCGGCGCCGTCGGCCGAGGTGACGCCCGAGGGCGCCGTCGAGCCCGAGGACATCAAGGAGCCCGGCGGCGCGGGGAACGACGTCGTCGAGGAGCAGACGCCCACCGACGAGCAGCCCGCGGGCGAGCAGCCGGCCCGGGAGCAGCCCGCCGGGCAGGCCCCGGCCGGCGACGAGCCGAACCGCTCCGGGCAGAACGCCGCCCCGAGGGAGACGTCCGCCCGGGGCGAGGATGCGCGGCAGGACGGCGGGGATCGGGAGAACTCCGGTCGTGACGACGCCGGTCGTGAAGATGCTGGTCGCGAGGGCGCGGACAAGCCGGACCCGGCCGACGCCGCGACCGGTACCGCCGGGATCGGTCGCCCCGGTGGTTCCGACGCCGGATCCGGCTCCGGTGACAAGGAGCCGCGGCCCGAGCAGACCGCCGAGGGGAACCTCGTCCCGGAGCCGGCGCCCGCACCGCAGGAGCCGACCGGGCCCCAGTACGACGAGGTGACGCCCGAGGATCTCGAGAACGATCCCGACCTGGAGCAGGACCAGTCGGCGCCGCGAGGTTCCTCGCTCGACGAGACGGTGCCCGGCAGCGGGCTGATCGCCGACGAGCTCATGCCGCAGGAGCCCACCGAGGGGCAGAGCGACGAGAAGTCGGCAGAAGAGCGGCCGGCCGGCGATAAGCCTGCGGGCGAGGAGCCGGCTGCCGAGGAGACGTCGTCCGGGAGCGGCACGACCTGGGGCAGCGATCCGGCGTCCGACGACGTCGTGACGGGCAACGAGCTGGAGGGCGTGATCGAGGAGCCCGCCGAGCTCGTCCCCGAGACCGAGGTGGAGCCGACGTCCGTCGGAGGCGCGGGTGCCGCCGGAATTGCCGACTCCGCTGGTGCCGGCGCGGACGACGTGCGGCCCGAGGAGATCGCCGGCGACGAGCCGGTCGTGGAGCAGACCGCTCCCGAGGTCGCCGTCGAGTCGTCCCCGCCCGTGGCGGCGTCCGCCGAGGCGCCGGAGCCGGCCGAGGCCGGCGCCGCGGAGCGTGATCCTGCGGAGTCGGGGTCCGACACGATGGCGTCCGGGCCGACCGCGACGGCCACCGTGGCGGCGGGCGGCGGGTCGCTCCTGGACTCGGCCACCGACGTCGTGTCCGACCTGGCCGACGACATCGAGGAGTCCGTGGGCGTCCGCACCGCGGCCGGCGTCGGCGGGCTGCTCGCCGCGGGCCTGCTCGCGCTGGTCGCCGTCAAGCGGCGCCGGGTGCGCAAGGGCCGCGAGCCGGGCGAGACCGTCGTCGTGCCCGGGCCGGAGACACCGGCGGGTGTGCTCGAGCGCGACCTGCACGCCGTCGAGGACCCGTTCGGGCGCGACCAGGTGGACCGCGCGCTGCGCAGCCTCGCGGTGTGGCACCGCGAACGCGGCCTGCCTCTGCCCGGCGTCCGCATCGCGCGCCTGAAGAGCAACGAGTTCGTCGAGCTGTACCTCGACCGCGCCTCCGAGCTGCCCGAACCCTGGGCCAGCACCACCGACCGGTTCATCTGGCAGCTCGCGGCGGGCGATGCCGACGCGGCCGCCCAGGTCGGATCGGCACGCCCCGCAGGGGCCGAGGACGGCGAGGCGCCGTACCCGGCCCTCGTCACCGTCGGGCACGACGACGAGGACGCGCACCTCATGCTCGACCTCGAGAACCTCGCCTGCCTCGACATCCGCGGCACCGACGCGGCCGCCCAGGCCACGCTCGCGGCGCTCGCGGTCGAGCTGGCCACGAGCCTGTGGGCGGACGACCTCCAGGTCACCGTCGTGGGCACGCTCGGCGAGCTGCCCGGCGTGGTCGACACCGGCCGCGTCCGGCACGTCGCCGGCCTCGCGGAGATCCTGCGCGAGCTCGAGGCGCGCGCAGCCGACGTCGACCGTACGCTTGCGCAGGTCGGAGCGGCTTCCGTGGCCGAAGCGCGAGGTCGTGGGCTGGCGACCGATGCCTGGACGCCCGAGATCCTGCTGGTCGGCGAGCGGCTCGGCCTGACCGACCGTGCCCGGCTGGAGAACCTCGTCGAGCGGGTGCCCGGCGTCGGGATCGCCGCGGTGACGTCCAGCGCGGAGGTGGGGGACTGGGTGCTCGACCTGACCGGTGACCTCACCAACGGCGACACCACCCGCGGCATCCTCATGCCGGCCTACATCGCGGTGCGTCCGCAGCAGCTCGACGCCGCGACCTACGCGCAGGCCCTGGCCCTCCTGGCCGAACCCGAGACCGCACCCGGCCCCGAGTGGAGCCGTTCGATCGACCGCACCGAACCGACGCTCGAGGAGATCCCCGTGGAATCTGTCCGCGCTGGTGCCGCGGATTCCGACGTCGCCGTCGGCGAGGCGGCGAGCCTCGCTCCGTCGCCCGCTTACGCCGGGGGCGCGGTAGGTGGCACGACGACGCACGGCGCGCAGCCAGAGAGCTTCTCGCCGTGGGCGCGTGCCGCGGTCAGCGTGGCGACTCCGCCGCTGGGGACGCCCGTCGTCGGCGGGCCCGCATCCGGGGCTGCCGAACCGGCACCGGCGGAGGAGCCTGCCGTCGTCGAGCCGCCGATCGTGCGCGTGCTCGGCGACGTGGAGCTCGCCGGGACCACGGGCGTGGAGCTGCCCTCCACGCACCAGCGGCAGGCCACGGAGCTGATCGCGTTCCTGGCGTTCAACCCGGGTTCGCGCGGGTCGGACATCTCCAAGGCGCTGTGGCCGTCGCGCGAGCCGAACCTGGCGACGCGGCGGTCCGCGGTCTCGCGTGCGCGACGCTGGCTGGGCACCGACCAGAACGGCTTCGAGTACCTGCCCCGCTACTGGTCCGCCGACGACGGCGGCCAGGCCGACCTGGAGTCGGCCGGCTACCGCCTGCGCGGTGTCGCGACCGACTGGCACAAGTTCTGTGACCTGGTCGGTTCGGACCTCACGCAGACGCCGACGCCGGACCTGCTCGCCGCGCTCGACATGGTGCGGGGCAAGCCGTTCGAGGGCGTGCCGCTGCGCAAGTACGCGTGGGCCGAGCAGCTCATGCACACGATCTCGTCGGGCGTGGTGGACGTGTCCCACGAGGTGGCGCGCCGTGCGCTCCTGGCGGGCGACGTAGCGATGGCGCGGCACGCGTCCCAGGTGGGCCGGCTCGCCGACCCGGTGGACGAGCGGTCGTGGCGCAACGGGATCCGCGCGGAGATCGCCTCCGGGCGTCGCGACGCGGTCGGGCGGCTGGTCGACCGGCTGCGCGACCACCTGGAGCAGCTCGCCATGGACCCCGAGCCGGACACCGAGGAGCTGCTGGCCCAGGTGGACGAGCAGGACCGACGTCGGGAGCGTGCAGGGGGCTGAGGCCGGCATTCCGGGACGGCCTCTCGGGAACGTGTACCGCTGGGAGTGAGTTGCGGACAGTAGACAACGTCTACTGTCCGCAACCTTTTGCCCCGACCGCGCTACCGCCTAGTCGAACCCGCCCGGCCCGGGGATCGGCGCCAGGTCGATGGCGAAGCTGTCGGCGTCCTCGCCGGTGAGCTGCGCCAGCAGGGTGCGGATGGCGGCCTCTGCGTCGTCCAGGAGCACCGCATGCGCGACGGCGCCCGGGACGCCGACCGCGCGCAGGGTCCAGCGGCGCTCGCCGCGGTACGCGACCACCGTGTACCTGTTCACGCCGGTTTCGCCGGACGTCGCGCCGACGGGCGCTTCTGCTGAGGTGTCATGACCACAAGCCTGTAGAGGAAAGCGACGATCCGCTACTTGAGCACCATTGCCACTACGTTATGACGCCGTAAGAGGTCGACAAATCGCCTATCGCCCTCTTTTTCGATGCCGACCGCGGTGTTTGTCCTCAGAGTTATCCACAGGGCCCACTTTCCGGATCGCGGGTGCCCGGCTAGCGTCTTTCTCGGCCGTTGCGGATACGCAACGGCGTGGTCCAAGGGGCGGGGTGCGGGGATGAGCGGCAGGGTGATGCGCGCGTTCGGGCTGATCGTGACGGCCGGCTTGGCGCTGTCGGCGTGCACTGGGTCGCCGGGGGAACCCGAGGCGTCGGCGTCCTCGGTTGAAGACCCGACTCCTGTGGTTTCCGCGAGCCCGTCCCCGACGGTGCCGGCCAAGCCGGAGCGCCCGGAGGCGATGAACCGCAAGGACGCGAAGGGGGCTGCTGCTGCGGCGGAGTACTTCATCGAGCTCTACCCGTACGTGATGGCGACGGGGGATGTCGAGGAGTTCGAGGCGATGTCGCATAGGGCGTGCGGGTTCTGCGAGGACGCGCTTGAGCAGGCTGAGAAACTCCGATCGCGCAATGAGGCGTGGACGGGCGGGGAGATCAAGAGCGTTCTGCGCGAAACATACGAGCGAGACGAGATTACGGGTCTCTACCCACTCGATTTCGAGGTGGAACAAGCTGCCGCACGGATCACGGACTCCAGGGGTGCGACGGTCTTCGAGGGCGAGGATGAGCGGGCTACCTACCGAGTCGAACTCGGTCTGAGGGATGGCGATTGGGTCGTCGCGGAAATCGCATCGAGGCCGACGCAGTGAAGCGCATGCTCACCCGGATTTGCCTGGTCGCGGGATTGGTCGGGCTTGGGGTTTTCTACGCTTCAACTGCCGTTGCGGATGATCCATACGAGCAGTTTGGTGGCACAGCCCAAGGGCAGACGGTTTCGATCGATGCTGTGCGCAAGTCCCAGCCAGCGGGTGCATCCAGACCCAGTGTGGGGCAGCGCGCCGCTGGGTCCCTTGCACCGGTGCGTCAGTGGCGGGTTACTCCCGCGATGTGCTATCTCCGTGATCTCGGCGGTGCGACCGTTCTTGCGGAGTCCTGCGACGAAGGTCATCAGCTGGCCTACGAAGGCATCGAGTGCGAGGACGACGAGCAGGCTGTCGGCGCGCTTTTCGAGCAGCGCAGGCAATCAGGTGGCTGGACGGGCGCGGAACTCGTCGAGGACGAGTCCTGCCTGGCCGAGCGTCGCCGGCAGATCGACATTCCCGCCGCTGCTGCTCGAGCGTTCCAGGAGATGCAGATCGCGCCGTCGGAGGTGAACGTGCAGCCGCCCGACGGCTGGACGCTCGTCAACGTCGACACGATCGCCTTTACCGATCGGGAGCCGCGAACAGTCAGCACCGAACTGTTCGGCATCCCCGTGGAGATCCGGGCAGTGCCGAGCAACTATTCCTGGGACTTCGGTGACGGGACGCCGCCGTTGAGCACAACCGACCCGGGCGCGCCGTATCCCGAGCACACGATCGCGCACGGCTACGTGGAGCCGGGCACAGCAACCATCTCGCTCACCACCAGCTGGGGCGGCCAGTTCCGGCTGGCCGGGGAGCCCACATGGCGTGACGTGCCGGGCGAGGCGACCACGGTGTCGGCGTCAGACAGCCTGGAGATCCTGGAAGCACGAGCCCGCCTGGTGGAGGACCTGTACGGCGGGTGAACCGGTTTCCGCGGGCTCAAGTGGTCGCGTGCTTTGCGGCCGTGGCCTCGAAACAGCTGTCGATCAGTGCGGTGAGTTCGAGGGGAAGGGGGAGCTCTGTCGCTTCCTCGGGGGAGAGGTCGTCGTAGAGAGCGACGGCAACGGGTCCCGCCATGTGGTCGGCCGGCGCGTCCGTACAGAGCAGGATGCCGACGGTGGCGCTGTGGGTTTCCGGCAGGCGGACAAGATCGTCGACCAGCCCGACCGTGTACCGGGTGCGACCGATCAGTGCCGGATTGAAGCGTCCGACGTGTACCTGGATCGCGATGTAGCGCAGCTGAGTCACGTGGAAGAGGAGCAGGTCGACGGTGTAGTCCCGCTCGTCCTCCATCAGGGCCATATGCCGATCAGCCACGCAGATATTGCGTGCCGGCACGGCGAGCTCTTCCTCGAGATGGTCCACGACGATGCCGGTGAAGGTGCGGCGGAGAGACTCGGTGATCTCGTCGATGACGTCCTCGAACCCTTCGGGTCCGGACTCGGTGCGCCGGAACATGTTCATCGTTCGCCGGCCCGCTGGGTGTCTGTCAGATGGGTCATGACCCAAGCCTGTAGAGGGATTTCAACATCCGCCACCCGAGTTGCGTATACGCAACGAATCGCAAGGACAGGCCATGACAGCCCGCCCGTGGCATGACGCCCGCATGGCTATGCCTTGCCCCGTGTTGGCGAGATGTTGTGAATTATCACGGAGGCGCCTTGCCGGGAAGACCGATGTAGCGCACCCTTGGCTACGGCCGTGTTCACTGAGTTGTGCCCGAATTTGAGGGAGTCGCCGATGGTCTCGTCCGCCATCACGCCCAAGCGCACCATCGCCGTCCTCATCGGGGTCGCAGTCATAGCGGTGGCCGCGTTCGCGGTCGTGCGGTCGGGAGTGTTCGAGCCCGAGACAGTCCAGGGTGCGATCCCCGGCCCGGGCTCATCGTCCCCCTCGTCGTCGGTATCCGCGAGCCCGACGCCCCCTGCTCCGTCGGCGCAGCCGTCTCCGTCGCCGACGACGCCTGAGCAGATCAAGGCCCAGAACATCGCCGACGCGAAGGCCCGTCTCGAGAAGTACTACGAGACGACGGCGCAGGTCGCAAACAACGGCTACAAGGACTGGGACGAGGAACTAGATCCGTTCTGGGGTCACCCCGACATCTGGGGTCCGCTCGCCGCTTCCTACTCAGAACTTGCTCAGCAAGGGCAGTACACAACTGGAGCGGCGACCGTCGAGTCTTCCAAAGTGACCGACTATGCCGATTCCGCCGAGGGCGGCTTCGAAGAGGTCTCGTTGGCGGCTTGCGTCGACTTTCGAAGTGTGCGGACCTTCACTGAGTCAGGAGACGAGGTAGAGCGCGAAGCAGGGGCGCCTGAGAGGTACATCTTTGACTACGTCATGGCGCACCAAGGCCTAAACAGCGTTTGGACGGTCAATGAGCAGGTACCCCACCCGGAGCAGGCATGCTGAATTCTGTCCGTGCCCTTGGAACGTTTCGGCCGTGGATCCTTGCTGGCCTCATCGTCATCGCGAGCTTCCTCGTGTCGGTCCCGGCGAAGGTGGCAACAGCCGATGAGTGCACTCCGGTCACGTTGCCCGATGGTGTGATCATCCCGTGTGAAGGCGAGGTTGGCGGTGGAGATGACGAGGGTGGTGGCGATCCCGACGGCGGTGGAAATAGTCCCCGCATCTGTAGATCGCAGGGCGAGGAGATTCCATGCTCGTCGGACTATGGGAGCTGGAATGGGCGTTGCTATGTTCGTGCTGCCAACCCGCAGCCATCCAAGGATGAGCCGATGTGGCGCGGCAACGATGACGGCTACATCCTCGAATGCACCCCTTATGCGTGTGCGCAGGCTGGTGGGGACTTGACCGACTGTCCCGGTCATTCCTTCTACTGGTCCCCAGATGCGCCCGCACCCGTCGGTCCGTCCGCCGAGGAGCTAGCCCAACGAGCAGTAGCCGCAATGAACCTCAGCATGGGCCAGATCGGCTCCACCCCGCCGGCATCAACCGCCAACCAGAATCCGGTCGGCACCATCGGCCTTCCCATCTGGTTGTGGATCGCCAATCGGGCCGAGAACACAACTGGTCCGATCACCCGATCCGCCGGCGGGGGTGGCCTGACCGTCACGGCCACCGGCACGCTCGACCGGGTCGAGTGGACCCTGACCGCAGCGAACGGCACCACGGTGGGCGCGATCTCGTGCGACGGAGCCAACGCGCCGGGCACGCCCTACGACGGCCGCAACAGCGACGAGCCTTCGCCCACCTGTGGTTTCGGTGCCGACCTCAACGGCAGCCCGGGCAACCTGACCCTGACGGGTACGGCCTACTGGGTCGTGCAGTGGCAGAGCAGCGGCGGCCAGACAGGTGAGATCCCCTTCACGTCGCAGCCGAACAGCTCGCAGATCCGGATCGGTGAGCTCCAGGCGCTGCTCCGGGACTGAACCGCAGCAGTGCATCAACAGATCGACCGAGGGGCGGACCTGAATGGGCCCGCCCCTCGGTCGTTCCCCGGTTCCGGCGGCGGCTTGACCTATAGCGCGCTATAGGTTGTGTCATGGATCGTGTGCCGCCCTCCCTGACCCCGCAGCTCGATGTCGACGTCCCCGATGAGGGACTGTCGATCGGTGACGCCGCGGCCGCCGTCGGGCTGAGCGTGCAGACCCTGCGCTACTACGAACGCGAGGGACTGCTGCTCGACCCGACTCCGCGCCGCAGCAACGGTCACCGGCGCTTTCATCGCAACGACCTCGACTGGCTGGCCGGTCTGGTGATGCTGCGCGAGACCGGGATGCCGATTGCCCAGGTCCGTGACGTGGCAGCTCTGAGCCGGACTCCGGGAACGGAACGGGAGCGCCTCGCGGCGTTCGAGGAGCATCGGCGAGCCGTCGTCGCGCAGCTGAAGCGGACACGGGAGCACCTCGCGGCACTGGACATGAAGATTGCCGCGTATCGCGCATACGTGGCCCGCGAGGAAGAGACGATCCATGACGAATGACCACAGGCATGGGCTCGAGCCGGTACTGCTCGGAGACGGGCTGCGCGTACCGCCGCTCGGCCTGGGTGCGATGGGGATGAGCGCCTACTACGGCGCGAGCGACGAGGCCGAGTCCATCGCGACGCTGCGGCACGCCGTCGACGTCGGCGTGAACTTCATCGACACCGCCGAGGCCTACGGGCCCTTCGAGAACGAGAAGCTGATCGGGCGTGCGCTCGGCGCACGGCGGGACGAGGTGGTCCTCGCGACGAAGGCCTCCGCCGAGACCGACGACGACGGCACGATCCACGGCCGCAACGGCACGCCGGAGTACATCCGCAAGGCCGCGCACCGTTCCCTGAGGCACCTCGGCACGGACCACATCGACCTGTACTACCTGCACCGGGTGGACCCGAACGTCCCGATCGAGGAGTCCGTCGGCGCGATGGCCGAGCTGGTCACCGAGGGAAAGGTGCGACACATCGGTCTGTCCGAGGCCTCGGCCGCGACGATCCGCCGTGCGCACGCCGTCCACCCGCTGGCCGCGGTGCAGTCTGAGTTCTCACTCTTCGCGCGGGACGTACTGCACAACGACGAGCTGGCGACGATGCGCGAGCTCGGCATCGGCCTCGTGGCTTTCTCGCCGCTTGGGCGGGGAGTGCTCACCGACAGCGTGACGTCGCTCGACGACCTGGACGCAGACGACGCCCGGCGGACCCTCCCGCGCTTCCAGCCTGAGGCGTTCGCCGCCAACCGCCGGCTTGTGGAGCGAGTGGCGGAGATCGCTCGCCGGCACGGCGCGACCCTTGCACAGGTCGCCCTGGCGTGGGTCATCGCCGAAGGCGTGGTGCCGATCCCCGGCATGCGGCGCCGGTCCCGGCTCGACGAGAACGTCCGGGCCGTGGAGGTGGTGTTGTCGGAAGCAGAGCGGGCCGAGCTGGCTCAGGCGCTGCCGGCCGCGGACGTCGTGGGGACGCGGGACTACGTCGAGGTCGAAGCGGGGGCAGACCGGTAGCGGCGGATCGACGGATCCTGCGCCGGCGAGCCCCCGATCGTGTGCGGCAGGCGCGGGGTCCAGGATGGACCCCATGGCATCCACCAGCTCCGTCCTCCGCGGCATCGGCCAGGTAGCCCTCGGCGCCGCTCTGCTCACGGCCGGCATCGGCCACCTCACCAATGCTCGCAAGGAGTTCCAGGCCCAGGTCCCGACCTGGTTCCCGGCTGACCCGGATACCGTCGTGGTCGGGTCCGGGATCGTCGAGATCAGCCTCGGTACCGCGCTCGTGGCCACGTGGAAGCAGCCCGCCCGACGGCGGCTCGGCGCGCTGGTCGCCGCTTTCTTCGTCGCGGTCTTTCCCGGGAACATCGCTCAGCTGGTGGAGCGGCGGGATGCGTTCGGCCTGGACACGGACCGGAAGCGGGCGCTGCGCCTGCTGGGTCAGCCGGTCCTGGTCGCCTGGGCGCTCGCCTCGACGCGTACCCGGTCCGTCCAGGACAAGGGCTGACGTCAGGCGTCCTGGAACATCCCCACGCTGCTCGCGAAGTCGACCAGCTCGAACGTCGAGCCCGTGACGAGGGTGGCCCCCGCCGCTCGGGCGACGTCCGAGACCCGCTCGACGTTCCCGTACAGCACGAACGGGACGTGGGCGTCCGCCGCGCGGACCTTCGTGAGCAGGCGGAGCCCGGCATCAGGCACGTCGACGCCGGACTCGTGCCGGCCCATGTCCGAGATCACCAGACCGTAGCGTCGCGCGGTGAGCAGGTTCATCGCCTCGTCCGTGGTGCGCGCCGTGTCCACCTCGGCGCCCTCGCGCCGCCAGGACTCGGCGAGCATCGCGTTGTTCTCGGGGTGGTCGTCGACCCACAGGATCGAGTGGGGTGCCGGACCTGGCCGGGTGTCCTGCGTGTCCGGCCGACCGAAGTCGATCAGCTCTTCCGCTGGCTCGGCCTCCCGGTGCTCCGTGGCTTCCGACTCGCCCCAGTTGGCCTCCGACCCGTTCCCCACGGCGTCCGCCCAGCCGCCGGCCGTGCCCGTCCCGACGTCGTCCAGCCGCTTTCGCAGCGAAGCCACCTCGCGCTGCAGGTCCGTGATCATGTCCGACTGCTGGTCCGTCGCCTGCTTGAGGTTGAGCCGCTGCCCGCCGATCTCCAGCGTGACGTCGTCGGAGTTTCGCAGCTTCGACAGGAGCTGCCGTCCGAAGACCAGCAGCACGACGATCACGAGCAGGGGCCACAGGAGGCTGGCGACAGCCCCGATCAGGTCAGCGACAGGAGACACGGGAGCAAAGGTACAGGTCGGGCAAACCGAGCCCTCAGCCCTCCAGCAGCCTCCGGATGTCGTCGGCGCCCAGCGACCCCGCGAACGCCCCGGCGTCGTCGCTCAGCACGGCGTCGAACAGCCGGGCCTTGCGCTCCTTGAGCGCCATCACCTTGTCCTCGATGGTGTCCTCGGAGACGAGCCGGAACACCATCACGTTCCGCGTCTGCCCGATGCGGTGCGTCCGGTCGATCGCCTGCGCCTCCGTCGCCGGGTTCCACCACGGGTCGAGCAGGTAGACGTAGTCCGCCTCGGTCAGGTTCAGCCCGAACCCGCCGGCCTTGAGGCTGATCAGGAACACCGGCGCCGTGCCGTCCTTGAACCGGCCGATCACCTCCGGCCGGCGCCGCGTGGAACCGTCCAGGTACTCGTACGGGATCCCGAGCTCCTGGCACACCTCCGCCGCCTTGGCCAGGAACGACGTGAATTGCGAGAACACCAGCGCACGGTGTCCCTCGGCGGCGACCTCGGCCAGCTGCTCGGCGAGCAGGTTCAGCTTGGCCGACGCGACGCCCTCGTACTCCGCGTCCACCAGGGACGCGTCCAGCGCCATGCGGCGCAGGGTGGTCAGCGCGCGGAACACCGCGACCCGGTTCTCGTCGAAGCTGTCCAGCAGACCCAGCAGCCGGGACCGCTCCCGCTGCAGGTGGGTGTCGTAGATCCGGCGGTGCCGGGGGTCCAGGGTCACGCGGAGCACCTGCTCCTGCCGCTCGGGCAGCTCGGGCGCCACCTGGCTCTTGGTCCGGCGCAGCATGAGGGGCTTGATCCGGCGGCGGAGCCGGCCCAGGAGTGCCCCCGAGTCGCCCTCGCCTGCGACGGGCTTGACGTAGTCCTCGCGGAACCTGGTCGCCGACCCGTACAGCCCCGGCGCCACGATCGCGAGCATCGCCCACAGCTCCATGAGGTTGTTCTCCATGGGCGTGCCCGTGATGGCCAGCTTGAACGGCGCCCTCAGCCGGCGGGCCGACTCGTTGGCCCGGGTCTGGTGGTTCTTGGCGAACTGCGCCTCGTCGAGGATCAGCCCGCTCCACCCGACGTCGGCGAACGCGTCGAAGTCCAGCCGGAAGATCGCGTACGAGGTGACGACGACGTCCGCCCCGGCGGCCACGTCCGCCACCGACGTCCCGGCCTTGCGAGCCGTCGTCGGGAGCGTCACCACCTTCAGGTCCGGCGTGAACCGCGCGGCCTCGGCCGCCCAGTTGCTCACCACCGAGGCGGGCGCGACCACGAGGAACGGCGGCGAGCCCGGGGCCGCCTCCTGACGGGCCTGGGCCACGAAGGCCAGGGTCTGCACGGTCTTGCCCAGCCCCATGTCGTCGGCGAGGATCCCGCCGAGGCCGTGCCGCCACAGGAAGGTCAGCCACTCGAACCCGTGCTGCTGGTACGGCCGCAGCTCCGCCTTCAGGCCCACGGGCGGGGGCAGCGCCTGCGGACCCTCGGCGCCGTCCGCGGTGAGCGCGACCAGCTCGCTCACCGAGTGTCGCCACCGGTCGGACTGCTCGACGAAGTCGGCCACGTCCTCCAGCTCGGCCCAGAGGCTCGCGTTGAAGCGGCTGACCCGCAGCTTGCCCGGCTGGTCCGAGAGCCGCTGCGCCTCCTCGATCAGGGCCCGGAGCTCCGCGAACACCGGCAGGTCCGTGCGCAGCCAGGTGCCGTCGGTGAGCATGAACCGCTTCTGGTTGCGGGCCAGCGCGTCGAACAGCGACCCGAAGGGGATCTCGCGCCCGTCGGCCGCCACGGTGACGCCCAGCTCGAACCAGTCCATGTCGCCGCTGTCGGTGGCGCGCATGCTGACTACCGGCGTGGCCTCGAGCCCGCGGTACTCCGGCAGCTCGTCGCTCTCGACCCGGACGTCCGGCAGCGCCCGGAGCGCGGGCAGCGCCGTCGTCACGAGGTCCATCGCCCGCAGCCCGCGGTACACCTCGGGCGCCACGCGGAAGTGACCGAACCCGGGCAGCTCGCGCACCGCGGCCACGGCGCGGCCCAGGGTCGCGGTCTCCGCCGTGAGGTCGCGCAGGTCCGTGCCCGGCTCCAGCGCCGTGGTCAGCGGGTACTCCTTGTCCGACGGCGGGTAGGCCCACCGCCACGTCACGTGCACCTCGGCCGCCGACACCGCCTCGACGGACGCGACGAGCTCCGGCCGGGGCAGGTCCGGCAGGTCGACGCCGGCCTCCGCGCGGACCCGGACCTCGCGGCGCAGGAGCGGCAGGTAGTCCGCGAGGAACTCGTCGACCGCGTCGGCCGGGATGGCGACGTCGGACAGGTGCACCGCGGCGCGCTCCTGGTCCGTGAGCGGTGCCGCTGTCGGGCCCAGGGTGATGGTGCGGCCCTGGGACGACTCCTCGATCGCGAACAGGCCGTGGTCGCCGAGCGGTCCGACGGACGTCGCGGCCGTGACCACGCCGTCGAAGGCGACGGTCCGCTCCAGGCGCGCGCCGCCGTCGGGCAGGGAGAGGTCGAGCGAGACCGACGCCTCGTGGGCGAGCCGCACCGACTCCCGCCGGGACTTGCCGACCAGCTCGATCCCGAGCTCCGCGGCGTCGGCGAGGTGGTGCCAGAAGGGGCGGGCGAGCACGTCGTCCAGGCTGATCCAGTCGCCGGTGCTGAGGTATCCGTAGCCGCGCGGGCTCGTGGCGCGCAGGGCGTCGAGCGTCGTGAACCACTGCCGGACCGCGGGGTCCACCCCGCGGAGGAACCCGTTGCGGATGTAGTTCCACGAGGCGTTGCCGCCCACCCACGCGCCCCGGTCGTTGCGCTGCACGGGCCGCATCGACAGGGCCAGGTCGTTCGCGGCGGCGGCGCCGTCGATCCGCAGCTGCAGCGCCAGCTCCGGCGCCTCGTCGGGCGCCGGCCCGGCCGGCGGAGCCGCGGGCGCCGTGGGCACGAGCTGCTGGACGACCGCCTTCCACTCCGGCACCTGCGGCGCGCGGGTCAGCGACGAAGCGGACCGCACCAGCGAAGCCAGCCCGTCCGTCCCGGACTCCAGCAGCGTCGCCGCCACGTGCTTGCAGGCGGACCTGACCGGGCAGGTGCAGTCCGAGCCGACGACGACGGGCGGCCCGGGCGGGTCCTCCTGGAACTCGATGGAGCACGAGTAGGTGCTGCGGCCGCTGCCGCGCACCCACGAGATGAGCAGCATCTCGGCCGGCAGCCACTCCCACGAGATGACCCGGCCTTGCTGCTGGTACTCCTCACCGCGCTGGTACGCGCCGCTGCCCACCAGCAGCTTGATGGCCGCGGGGTGGATGCGCGGGGCGGGGATCGGCGGGGGCACCCATCCATGGTTCCACGCCGTCCGGCCCGCACCGCCGAGTTATCCACAGCGTGCCGCGCATCACACGGAGTGTCAGTGGTCTCTGGGAGGGTGTCCGCATGAACCCGTTGCCCGACGCCGGCCGCCGGCCCGCCGCGCTCAGCATCATCGCCCTCGCCCTCGCGGCGTGGACGGCGGTGCCGCAGCGTCTGCTCCTTCCCCGTGACGGCTTCGACCTGGGGTTCACCACGAACAATGTGATCTACGTGGTGGAGAACGCGGCGACGGCCGGGACCGTGCTGCTCGCGCTGGGAGCGGCGGCGCTCCGGGCCCGGCGGCTCCTGATCGCCGCGGTCGTGGTGGTCGGCGCGCACCTGCTGGTCCAGGCCGGCACGGCGGTGGTGCAGCTCGCGCTCGGCGCCCGGCCCGACCTGCTCCTGGGCACCTTGGCCGAGATCTTCGTGCTGGCGGTCGTGGCGACCGGCGTATTGCTCGCGCTGCTGCTGCGCGATCCCCGGACGGCGCGGCGGGCCGGCGTGGTCGTCGTCCTGGTCGGGGCGGTCATCCACACCCTGTGGACGAGCGTGCTGCTCCCGGTCGTCTCGATGCTGTCGTTCGGGGGCCTGCTGACCGGGATGATCGGATCGCTGCTGCTGAGCGCGGCGCTGGGGCTGCTCGTCGTGGCGGCGGCCGCGCTGTGCGGCTGGGCGGCACCCGTGACGCGGCGGATCGGGGCGCTGCTCGCGGCGATCGTCGCGGTGCTCGGCCTGCTGGCGGCGGCCGGCTCGTTCGGCGTACTCGGCGCTGGGTACGCGGTGGCGCAGATCCTGCAGGGGCTGCTGATGCTGACTGTCGTGCCGTTCGCCGTCGTCGCGGCCCGGCGCCCTGCGGTGGCCGTTACCCCTGATCCGGCCACCGTCGAGGCTTGAGAGAACTGCTATTTCGCGGAGCTGGCCCGGATCTCCTCCAGCGCCACGACCTCGAGGATCTGCTTGACGATGATCGGGCCGACCGACTCCCAGGAGAGCATCTCGGCGATCACCATGTAGGAGAGGTCGTCCCCGGTGAAGCAGCCGCCACGGTGCAGAGCGTTGAGCAGGCGGTGCTTCGGCCAGGTGAGTTCGTCGAGCCGCTCGACCCGCCGCACTGCGGGGTAGAGACGGCCGACGGGAAGGGGCTTGAGCCGCGTCACTGCGGCGTCGGCCAGGCGTGCGACGCCTACGTCGGTCTTGTTGTTGACCTTACCGACGTACCAGGCGTCGTCTTCGGCCATGACCTCGCGGAACCAGGGAAATACCTCACCCCAGGTTGGCGTCGGGGTGACGGCGGGTGCGTCGGACATGAACGGGAGCCTCCAGTCCCTGTAGGTAACTAGTCTCAATCCTTGCACCGTTCGACCGGCAAAACAGGCATGTTCGCCTCAAAAGACCGGACCTCATCCATAAATTCACCCGCTCACCGGTTGCCGCACCAGCGCAGCCGTGCGAGTGCCGCGGAGGCCGAACAGCAGCGCGGCCACGACATACCCGAGGGAGAGGGCGACGAAGAGGCCGGGCGACCAGCCGGCGTCCGGCACGAGGAAGGCCGCGAGGGCCGCCGCGCCGACGAACGCGGCGTTGTAGAGCACGTCGTAGAAGGCGAAGGCGCGACCGCGGTACGCGTCCTCGGAGTCGCGCTGCACGATGGTGTCGACGGCGATCTTGGCGCCCTGCGCCGCGAGGCCGAGCAGCCCGGCGGCGGTGACCACGGCGGCGAAGCCGGGCTCGGGCACGAGGATGAGCTGCGACACCCCCGCCACCAGGAGCATCACGGCGATCCAGGACTGCGGGGCCATGCGCCGCGCCAGCACCGCGGTGAGCAGGATCGCGAGCCCGCCGCCCACTCCGGTCGCCGCGATCACCGTGGCGAACATCGCGAGCCCCGCGGTCGGGTCGCCCGGATCGGCCAGCAGGTTGCGCGACATCAGGATCGACGCGATGAACACGACCCCGTACAGGAAGCGGTGCAGCGCCATGACCAGCAGTGCCTGGCCAGGCGTGCGGCGCGCGGCCAGGTAGCGCGCGCCGTCCACCAGGCCACGGACGACCACCACCAGCTCGTTGCGGATGGAGCCGACGGCGGGCTCGGCCGGACCCAGCAGCGTGCGCGACATCCGCAGCCCCAGCAGCGAGGCGCAGCCCATCACGACGCTCGCGCAGGCCAGCGCCGTGGCGTCGTGGACCCGGCCCGACGGCATCGCGAGGCTCAGCACGAAGCTCAGGCCGCCCCCGAGGAACGCCGCGCCCGCGCCGAGCGTCGGAGTGAGCGCGTTGGCCGTGAGCAGCAGGTCGCCCTGGACCACACGCGGCAGGCCCGCCGAGAGGCCGGCGAGCAGGAAGCGGTTGACGCTCAGGGCCGCGAGGCCCAGCACATAGATCGCGGGCGTGACGCCCTGCGCGAGCATGAGCACCGCCATCGTGCCGGTGATCAGCACGCGCACCGCGTTGCCGTACACCAGCACCTGACGCCGCTGCCACCGGTCCAGGAACACGCCGGCGAACGGGCCCACCACGGTGAACGGCGCCAGCATCAGCGCGAACGCGCCGGCGATCGCGGACGCCGACCCCTGCGACTCCGGACTGAAGAACAACAGGTTGGCGAGGCCCACCTGGAACATGCCGTCGCCCGCCTGGGACACGAGCCGCACCGCGAACAGCTTCCGGAACCCGGGAAGGCGCAGCAGAGCGCGTAGCTCGGCAAGGACGGTCACGCCGTCGAGCCTAGCCGCGCACGTCGCTCGCCACCCGGGCATGAGCGCCCGGAAGTTCACCTGCGCGACACCCCCGGGCCAGCCCACGGTCCGCCCACCGACACCGGATCGCGCGACGGTGCCGAGCGTGTCTCCTCACCGCCGCCATGCGGCCTTCATCGCTTCCGGCGCGGTTCTCGCGCTCGGCCTGAGCACGCTCCCGGCGATCGCCGCCGGCCACCACGCCCCGACCGGATCCACCGGATCTACCGGATCGTTCGGCGGGACCAGCGCACGCGAGACGTTCCACCGCCTCGCCACCTACCCCGTCTTCGAGAACGTCCCGGCGGGCACCGACCCCGCCGACGCGACCGTCGCCGAGATCTCCGCGGTCAGCGAGGACGGCCGGACCCTCGTCCACACCGACGCCGCCGCGCGGCGCATCGGCTTCGTCGACATCAGCGACCCGGCCGAGCCCAAGGGGCTGGGCACGCTGTCGCTCGCCGAGCTCGGCTCGGAACACGACGAGCCGACGTCGGTCGCCGTCGTCGGGGAATACGTGCTCGTCGTGGTCGACAGCTCGACGTCGTTCACCGCGCCCTCCGGCCGCCTCGACGTCGTCGACCTCGCGACCCGCACCCTCGTGCGCTCGATCGACCTGGGCGGGCAGCCCGACTCGATCGCCGTCACGCACGACGGCGCCCACGCCGTCATCGCGATGGAGAACCAGCGCGACGAGGACGTGCTGCCCGACACGGGCGAGGGCGAGGAGGGCGACCTCCCGCAGGCGCCCGCCGGGTTCCTGCAGTTCGTCGACCTCCCCGGCACCGACCCGGCGGCCTGGCAGGTGCGCCCCGTCGCGCTCGACGAGGCGGCGCTCGCGGCGGCCGGCCTGGACACCCCGCAGGACCCGGAGCCCGAGTACGTCTCGATCAACCCGTCCGACACCAAGGTCGCGGTGACGCTGCAGGAGAACAACGGTGTCGCCGTGCTCGACGTCGTCTCCGGCGAGCTCGAGAACGTGTTCTCCGCAGGCTCCGTCGCGCTGGAGGGCGTGGACACCGAGGACGACGGCGCGATCGACCAGACCGGCTCCGTCGAGGCCGCCCCGCGCGAGCCGGACGCGATCGGCTGGATCGACGACGAGCACGTCGCCACGGCGAACGAGGGCGACTGGAAGGGCGGCACGCGCGGCTGGACGGTCTTCGAGGCCGCGACCGGCGACGTCGTGTGGGACGCGGGCTCCTCGGTCGAGGAGCTCGCGGTCCGGGTCGGCCTGCACAACGAGGACCGCGCCGGCAAGAAGGGCGTGGAGATGGAGGGCCTCGCGGTCGCGACCCTCGACGGTGTCCGCTACGCGTTCGTCGGCTCCGAGCGCTCCAACTTCGTGGCCGTCTACGACGTCTCGCGCCCGGCGAAGCCGCGGTTCGTGCAGGTGCTGGCCACGACGAACGGCCCGGAGGGGATCCTGCCGGTCCCGTCGCGGAACCTGCTCGTCGTCTCCTCCGAGGAGGACGCGGCCGAGGACGGCGTCCGAGCGTCGGTCTCGGTGTTCGGCAAGGGGCAGCGCTACGCCCGCGTTGCCGGCACACCGGACTTCCCGTCCATCGTCTCCGCCGACGCGAAGACGTCGCAGGGCACGAAGAAGCCGATCGGCTGGACCGCGCTCGGCGCGCTCTCGGCGGATCCCGCCAAGCGTGACCGCCTGTGGACCGTGACCGACGCCGCGAAGTCGCCGACGTCGATCCTCTCCGTCTCGACCGCCGGCCAGCGCGGCAGCAAGAACGGCCCCGCGGTGATCGACCGCGAGATCGTCGTCACGGAGAACGGCGAGCCGGTCGGCCTGGACGCCGAGGGCATCTGGGCGCGGCCCTCGGTCCACGGCAAGGCGGGCGGGTTCTGGCTCGGCGTCGAGGGCGCGACCGGTCCGGAGAACGCCCTGGTGCGCGTCTCGGCGTCGGGCCGCGTCCAGGAGCGCGTCAGCCTGCCCGACGACGTCGCCGCAGGCCTCGGGAAGTGGGGCGTCGAGGGCGTGACCGGCACCGTCGACCGCGACGGCGAGCACCTGTTCGTCGCGCTCCAGCGGGGCCTGACCAGCGACGACGGCGTGGGCGGCTACGCCCGTATCGGCCGCTACGACGTCGCGACGGGGGAGTGGACCTGGTTCGGCTACGAGCTGTCCGAGCCGTCCGCCGACGGCGATTGGGTGGGCCTGTCCGAGATCACCGTCGTGGACCGCGACACCCTCGCCGTGATCGAGCGCGACAAGCTCAACGGGCCCGCCGCGAAGCTCAAGGCCGTGTACACGGTGGACCTGCCGAAGCGCGACCCGCGGCCGGGCACCGTCCCGGTGCTGCGCAAGAAGCTCGCGATCGACGTGCTGCCCGCGCTCCGCGCCACCAACGGCTGGACGCAGGAGAAGCTCGAGGGCCTCACGATCGGCGGCGACGGCCGGGTGTACGCGATCACCGACAACGACGGCGTGCAGGACGCGACCGGCGAGACGGTGTTCCTGGACCTGGGCAGCGCCCGCAAGATCTTCCGCTGAGTGCTGCCCCCGGTGGTCGAGCTTGTCGAGACCTGGTGAGGTCTCGACAAGCTCGACCACCGGCAACCATGGATCAGCCCCGCGCGCCCACGTGGATCGCCAGCGCCCCGTACGCCGGGACCGAGGCCGTGAACCAGCCGCCCGAGTCGACGGTCCGCTTCACCGAGCAGTCCGCGGCCGCGACGACGTCGCAGTACGTGCCCGCCGGGAGCGACGTCTGGAACGAGCGCTGCACGGCCGAGGCGGTGTTGTTCAGCACCACGTAGCCCTTGGCGCCGCGGCCGTAGGACACCAGGTTGCCGCCGTCGTCCCACCAGTTGGTGACCTCGGTGCCGGCCACCTCGTTGTGGAAGCCGACCATGCCGCGGATCTCGGTCCAGCGCTGCGTGCAGGTCCACCTGCCCGTGCCGCAGGTGGCGTCCGGGACCGTGGTCTCCGTGGCGCCCGGCGCTCCGGCGTCGTTGTTCGAGAACTCGTAGCCCGAGTACACGCTGGGCGAGCCGTACGGCCACGACAGCAGGAACGTGTTGGCCAGGACGTACTTGGCGCCCCACTTGTAGTTCATCGACTCGCCGTTGCGCTCCGTGTCGTGGTTGTCCACGAACACACCCGCCCGGTCGTACGGCAGCTTGCCGTCGCCGATGAACCGCAGGTTCTTGATCTGCCCGTCGAAGTCCGACCTGAGCTGGCGGGCGTAGTTGAACTCGTGTGAATCTCCGCTGCCCAGGTACTCGGACGGCTGGATCGGCTCGCCGGCGCCGCCGATCACCTCGTGCACCCAGAACACGTTCGGGTTGCCCATCCGCGCCTTGATCGCCTCGAGGTCGGACGCCGGGATGTGCTTCGCGGCGTCGATCCGGAACCCGTCGACGCCGAGGGACACCAGGTCGTCGAAGTACGCGGCGAGCCGGCCGCGCACGTAGTCCGAGCCGGTGCGCAGGTCCTGGAGGGAGACCAGGCGGCAGTTCTGCACCTGGTAGCGGTCGCCGTAGTCCGAGATGTTGCTGCGGCAGTCGTTGAAGTCCGCGGCGCCGTACGTCCCGGCGAAGCTGTCGTCCGAGAACTGCGTGCCGGCCACGCCCGTCCCGGACTGGCCGGCGCCCGCCATGTGGTTCACGACGGCGTCGGCGATCACGCCCACCCCGGCGGCGTCGCAGGTGGCGACCATGTTCGCGAACTCGGCCCGGGTGCCCAGCTTGGACTCGATCCGGTAGCTCACGGGCTGGTACGACGTCCACCACTGCGAGCCGCGGATGTGCTCCATCGGCGGGGAGACCTGCACGTAGCCGAACCCGGCGGGCCCGACGACGTCGGCGCACTCCGCGGCGACGGAGTCCCAGGTCCACTGGAACATGTTCAGGATGACGTCCCCGTCGCCGTGCTCCGGGGTCGCTGCCCGAGCCGGCTCGCCGGCGGGCGAGGCGGCGCTCGCGACCAGGCCCAGCGTCAGTGCGGTGGCGAACGTCGTCAGGGTGGCTAGCAGGCGTCGGGGCACGTTCGGATGGCGCGTCATGGCGGCTCCTTGCGGCGTCGTCCCGGCTGAGGCAGTGCGGCGTTGCACGGCCGTTTCCGGATTTTGCTGCAAGCCTTGCAGAAACGTACGACGACACGCCAGAGGCCCGGGT